>NZ_JBLZFZ010000028.1:0-90075 GCF_050753385.1 Pantanalinema rosaneae CENA516 | reverse complement strand
AGATGTGTATAAGAGACAGCCCCACTCCCTACTCCCCACTCCCTCACCTGACTACTCCCCGACGTACTCTCATCCCGTTTTATGACACTCCAGTCCTATTCAGTGCTACGACGGTATACTCCCCCCACCTGTACGTTAGAGCTTATGGGCAAACAATCGCCTTTATCTCGTTGGGCAGGTCAACCTGTACTGAAACAACTGCGGTTTCAACTGAAGTTCGATGATCCCAAACTCTTAGCCGATGAGCAAGTTACCCTTCAGGGCGATCGCGACCAGTTAGAGGCACTGCATGAAGCGGTCACGGATTATGTCCAACGCTTTTTGGAACACTCCAGCGATCGGTTGGAGTTGCCGTTAACCATCTCCTCGACCCCCCAGAACACAGTCACCCTGGCGGATTTTGCTACTGGCACTTATCGAGCAACTCCCGCTCACAATGTGGCTGGCATTGAGCTTCAACCCCGAGGGTTGTTGTCCCATGAACTGATCTTGGGATCATTAGCCAACTCTACCTCTGGGCAAACATTACACTTAACCACCCTTCAGTTATTTGACCTGGCAAATGCCCTGGATGATTATGCCACTGATGTCATGGCATTGCCCCAGTTACAACAGGCTGGTGGGCGGCGTTCACATCCCCATTGGAGTCAGATTGCTGCTGCTGCCTTGCTCGTGATTGGCGTATCTGCCTCGGTCGCCAAACTGATCGATGGCTCCTACAGCACAATTTCTCAAACCACGGCACCCCTATCCAGCCAGGGAGCTAGTAGCCAGGATCAAAAAATTGCTACCCAACTCCCCCCGTCGGTAGTTGAGAAAACTGTCCCGCCGATCGCCTCTACGGCAAAACTGCCACCGCCCACCATTGCCCCAACAACGGTACCCATCACCCCTGGGCAACCGACAATTAACACTCCAGTCCAAATTCCAGAGGGGCAAGGGGTTCCCGTGAGCCCAATTCAACCTGGACAACCAGGAACGATCGCCATTAATCCCAACGATGCTGAACCATCCGACAATATCGCCACCGTTCCCGGTACAGTCGTCCCTCCAGCTCCCGCGATCGTCGCGCCTCCCCGAACCGCAGGGGGGAGTGCCCGCCAATTACCGACTGAACTCGCGGATGCCAATCGTCAGGCAAGCGAAGCCCCTGCTCCCAACATCGCCGCCTTGCGAGGGGCAGCATCTTCGGCGGCGGGTGCAGCTCCAGCCACCACGGAATCGGCAAACAATACCGCCTTCGATACCTTGCCACAAGTTGCCGAAGCTAGAACCTATTTTCAGGAACGCTGGTCGCCACCGGAAGGACTGAATCAAATGCTGGAATATAGTTTAGCGATCGCGCCCAATGGCAGCATCCAGGGCATCAGTCCCCTGGGCACCGCTGCTGGCAACTATCTCGATCGGGTGGGGATTCCACTGGTCGGGGAGCCGTTCGTTTCTCCCTTACCCGAGGGTCGCAGCGTCAAAATTCGGTTAGTTCTGTCTCCCGATGGCACTGTTCAAACCTTTCCGGAGTCAAGCAATTAAACGCTAGTGACCATAAAAAGAGGCTACCCACATAGAGTAGCCTCGGTTTATCAGTCACGACAGTCAAAGACTAACTACACCTTTAGGCATCCCGTTTACGGGTAGCCTTCAGCTTTTTACGCCGTTGGCTAATCTTAGCGGTTGCCCGATCGACCGGAAATCCCACTACAGGAGGAATGACTTGATATTGCCGTTCATCCTCTAGTTGCTTGAGTTCCGTAAAATCGACCCAATGAATACAGTCTACCGGACAAGTATCGATCGCTTCCTGAATTAGTTCCTCAGAATCACCATCCTGACGAACAACGCGGGAGCGCCCATAATCTGGCTCAATGTAGAAGGTATTCCGGGCAACATGGGCGCAATGCTTACAGCCAATGCAGGTGATCTCATCCACATAGACCCCCTTTTGGCGCAGGACACCCCCTAGCTCGGGTTCAAACCCCGATCGCTCGGCAGCATCCCGCAAACTCCCTCCCAATTCCGGCTCCAGACCTGTCCGTTCCGGCTCGATCGAGCCCACGGCAACATCACTTAAGAACTCTGGGGCGGCAGGGGAGAAGTCCTCAGACATTACGCACTCCAACGTTGTAGGACAAGGCGGATCGAACCATCAGGATTCTGTTGCTGTTCTGTCATCTGAAAACCCTTTTGGCTGGTTTCATGCAGCACCGTGTGATAGGCATAGCGTTGCGTCACTTTGCTTAAGAACCGCTCCACCGGAGTTGCCTGATTCCAGAACTGAAGATCGGACACCAACTCATATTCCGTCCCATTCCAGCGAAAGCCGATGTCATAACCATTGGCTTGCTCGATCGCCAGGTCAGCGGTATGGGTTTGACCTTGATAGCCCCGCACTTCTTGAGGACCCGATTTCCAATCAATCCCCAGGTCAGTCAGCGCTGCTTGCAGGGAGGTGAGGTTACGAATTTGGGTTTTAATCTGGCTAAAGTGTGACATGGTATTTGTGATCAATCTGAACTTGCTGAACGTGGACAAACGGGATCCACCCTACCACTCACTAAAAGTGGATTGGGTAGCTACACCGTTGGATTGTTGAACTGTCTGGGCGTAGTACTCAGAGGTAGTTTCCTGGCTAAGCACTTGTCCCAACTGTGCCTCGATCGCCGCAGTCACCTCAGCACAGGAAGCGCCGACGATACCTGTGACCCTCTCTTGCACCCGACCGTCGGGATAGATAATAAATTCCAGTGTTTCCATGCCTGCAATCACTCATTCAGACGGTTCCAAACCAGACTTCAGCACTGACTAAACCAGACTGGAGACAGACCAGAACCTATTACTGGGCAACCAACTCACCCTGTCACGCTTTACGAGGTCATGATTAACGCGACACCCGTTGATCCGACGTTTATGAGTTAAAGTTGGTATCAATTCATCAATTGATTTCAATTAAATTTATTGGAATTTATTGATTGAATGGAGTATCCACTCATTTATCAGACAGTTTCGCTTAACTTCGGAACACAGTCAAGATGAACCGGAGAGAGATCTTAATTTACGAAAATATATATTTCAGGGGTTGATTTGTGTTGCTGCTGACCTGCTAAGGTGACAATTACTATTTACCCTGAGCAGAATCTATCCCCGATCGCGCTACCAGGTCAGGATTCGATAGATAATAAGAGTCTATTTTTTAAGTTGGACAAGCAGCGGCTCATGGATTACGAGTGCGTCAACGATTTCACACCCCCCCGCTTTGGCAGTCAGTTGTCTCACCCAATTCGGGTCGGAGTTTTGGGCTTCGGTGGCTTGGGGCAGGCAGCCGCCCGAGTTCTGGCTCCTAAACAAGAAATGCGGTGGGTAGCCGCCGCCGATCAGAAGGGCTATCTCTACAATCCGACGGGGCTGCAACCGGACACCTGTATTCAGACCTATCATGCCCACGGCTCGGTTGGCTATGTAGAACCGCAGGGGGTATTAAGCCAGAACAGTATCGCTGACTTGATTGCTCAAGCCGATCGCGTCGATGGCTATTTCCTGGCATTACCCAACCTGCCCAATACCTTCATGGCATCAGTTGCCCAGCAATTTATCGATGCTGGCTGGCAAGGAGTCTTAGTCGATGCGATTAAGCGCACCAGTGCCGTTGAACAACTGCTGGCAATGGCTCCCCAATTAGAGGCGGCAGGAATTACCTATCTGACTGGATGTGGTGCTACCCCTGGATTATTGACCGCCGCCGCCGCCCTAGCCGCCCAAAGCTACAGCGAGATCCATCAGGTCAAGATTACCTTCGGGGTTGGCATTGCCAATTGGGAAGCCTATCGAGCCACGATTCGCGAAGATATCGCCCATCTACCGGGGTATAACGTCGAAACGGCTAGAGCGATGACCGACACTGAAGTTGAAGCCCTATTGGATCAAACCAACGGGCTGTTGACATTAGAAAATATGGAACATGCGGACGATGTGATGCTGGAATTGGCTGGCATCTGTTCTCGCGATCGCGTCTCAGTAGGTGGAATCGTCGATACGCGCAATCCCCAGAAGCCCTTAAGCACCAATGTTCAAATTACCGGGCGAACCTTTGAAGGCAAAATTTCCACCCATACCTTCACCTTAGGAGACGAAACTAGCATGGCGGCAAATGTTTGCGGACCGGCATTTGGCTACCTGAAAACCGGGGTAGCGCTCCATCGCCGGGGCATGACCGGACTGTTTACGGCGGCTGAAGTGATGCCCCAATTTGTCCGCTAAATGATCTGGCTAGTTCCCAGGGCAGTGGTGAGGGTTATCCCCCCATAGGGGTAAAATACCTTAACAGGAGATGATTGTGCCCCAGTAGCATACCGAATAGTAGGGATTAAGTGCCCTGCATTGGTATCGCTTTATTGAGGCATTGACAACAAAATGGTTTCCCCCATTCCCCTGGGAACTCTGCTGCGTCAGCGTTACCTGATCCAGGAAATATTAGGACAAGGTGGGTTTGGTCGCACCTATCTGGCCTTGGATCAAGAACGCTTTAACGAGCGTTGTGTCATCAAAGAGTTCTCAGTTCCCTATCAAGATGAAGCGCTAATTCAGAAGTCAAAGGCGCTATTCCAACGGGAAGCCAGTACCCTGTATCAAATTCAGCATCCCCAAATTCCTCGGTTTACCGCCGCCTTTGAGGATGGGCAGCGACTATTCCTGGTACAAGAATTTGTTGACGGGCACACCTATCGCCAGCTCCTCAACGATCGCAAACAACAGGGAAACACCTTTTCGGAAACCGAAATTCGGCATTTTCTCCAACACATGCTGCCGGTATTGATGCATATCCACGATCGCGGCATCATTCACCGGGACATCAGCCCAGATAACCTGATTCAAAAGACCACCAACCCAACGGAACCAGATAGCAGTGCTGCTACTGCCAGTCTGCCTGTATTAATCGATTTTGGCGCTGTGAAAGCTGCCACGAATCATTGGCCGTTGATTTCGGCGGTGACGCGAGTTGGTAAAGTTGGCTATGCTCCACCCGAACAGTTACAAACTGGGAAAGTCTATCCCAATAGCGATTTATATGCCCTGGCAGCCACCATGCTAGTCCTCTTAACCGGGAAAGAGCCGCAATCATTACTGGATAGCCAAACCCTGACCTGGCGCTGGCAACCGTACACCAATCTCAGCGAAGACCTGGCGGCAATTCTGATTAAAATGCTGGCGGTCTATCCGGGCGATCGCTATCAGTCCGCTCAAGAAGTATGGGAGGCTTTTCAAGCGTTACCTGACCTTTCTCGGCTGGAACCGACTGAGCTTCAGCCACCCGCTCTCAGTTCTATTGACCTGCTAGCCATTCGTGCCCCCAGTCATGACCATCCCTTACAAACCTATCGTCCCATTCCAGCCACGGATGCTGCCTTCGCGCCTGATTTAGCGGAAGCCTCGCGCCACCCCGTCGAAGTCCGCCCCACCAGTCGGCTGTCTAAACCGAGTGCTGCCTCTCAACAGAGAGTCAAACTTGGCATTGCTGCCACGGTTCTTATGGCATTCGGAGGGGGAGCCGCCTGGTTATGGCATCCCTGGTCACCTTCTAAGGATACCAATGGTGAAATTTGGGTATCTGGAGCCAAGCTCCGCAGTTCCGAAGCCTCTCGCATTATTGATGTACCGGGTTCGAGCACAATTAACGCTTTACCTAACGGCAATAGTTCCGAGCCAAGCAACCGCTCAGTGCTACCTGCCCAACCCCAGGCGATCGAATTTCCCCCCGGCAACATTGCGACGGTCTTGCAGGGCAACTTACAAGCCTATAATTTGCAACCCTATGTCCTCAAAGCCTCGCAGGGGCAAATTCTCACCGTCACCCTGAATGGTTCCAATGTGGTGATGAACTTACTGCGATCGAATCGGCAGGGAATAGATGCGGCCGCCTATCAAACCCGGAGTTGGACAGGACAGTTACCCGCCGATGACCAATATTTAATCCAGGTATCGGGCACAGGAGCCTATACCCTGGATATTGCGATCACGCCGTTATCCCGCCCAATTCAGGATCAAACCCAACGGGTGGAATTTTCACATGGTCGCAATAATACGACAGTGACGGGTAGCATTGCCTCGAACGAGATTCGGCGTTATTTGTTGAAAGCCAAGCAAAGACAACTGATGATTGTCAAAGTGGTACAGGGCAAAGTCACCCTAAGCGCGATCGCCCCCGATGGGCAGCAAATTGGTGGCACGACACCCACATTAAAGGACTGGAAAGGGCGACTGACGCAGGACGGCGATTATGCGATCGAAGTCTCAACCACCCAACCCGATGATTACGCCATCTCCTTTGAGGTGTTTTAGCTCCCGACAATATCTCCCGCAGAATCTCTACCACAACGCTATGATTGAATAGAGGTTAAGTTCTGTAAAGAAAATTGACTGCTACCTTTCGTCCCACTGAAACGCTCACTCTGCCCACCCAATGGTATGCCCTTGATCCAATCTGGCAGGGTGATGAAACGGCTGTCCAGCAAGGTCTACCCCATAGCCAACTGTCCCCGGCCTGGCAAATCCTCCTGCTGGGGGATGGTTCACCGACCCGTCATTTACAACTGTTAACGGGGGAACCAACCGAAGTTGATGTGATTGATATGTCCGCGATCGGGATGGATTTGGATCATGCCCCTGAGCAAATTCAGGTTGTGCCTGGGCCTCGGTTACGGCGACAGGTCTGGCTGCGTACTGCCTCGGGTCAGCGATTAGCCTATGCCACCTCCTGGTGGGAGGCGAGCCATGTGGATGATTACCTGCAAAACCGCGCCTTACCAATTTGGGCAAGCCTAGCCAGACTTCGTACCGAATTGTATCGGGATGTCCAGGGGATTTACTATGGTCATTCGCCCGCTCTGGAACAGGCTTTTGGGCAACCGGGTCCTTTTTGGGGACGACATTACCTGTTCTGGCATCATGGACAACCATTCACATTAATTTACGAAGTCTTTTCTCCTTATCTAGAGAAATATTTAGGGGCAATGCAAATCGATCGTTAGCCATTCAGCTAACTGTAGGCGCGGGTTTAGTCGATCAATTTGCCCCGCCTAGAACATTCGTTGACAAACCTCCTCCCGACCCAATCTCGACCTGATTTAATTTCCATGACTGTCGGAGTTTGGGCATTCCCCTAAAACTTACGTTATTCTGAGCATAGTCAAAACAACTTAGCGAACAACGCTGTTACTTGGGAGAACATAACATGGCTTGGCGTGGCTCGACATCCCCTACAGACCGGGTCTTCGCTTGTATTGCGTACCTGCTACCAGTTTTAGATGTTTTAGGGTTTATTGGTCTTCCCTTATTAAACTCTGGCTCCTTCCTGGCTCCATTAATCGCCCTGATTGTTCAACCGTTGTGGCCATTATTAGCCTTTTACTACGGGGTACCCTTTCTCCCCTTAGCGGTGTTCTTTGCTCTGTATATGCTGGTTGTGCGCAACGAGACGATCGCTCACTTCATTCGCTTCAATGTCATGCAATCCATTCTGTTTGGCATTGTCCTCAGCTTGTTCTCGATTCTGTGGCGATTTGCCCTCGGACCGATTTTCACCGGAACGTTGGTGCAAGATACCCTGTTTAATACGGTGTTCTTAGGCACGATCGTGGCAGTGGGATATGCGATCGTCCAGTCAGCACTGGGTCGGTATGCTGAAATTCCGACTATTTCTGATGCGGCTTATACCCAGGTACGTTAATTCCAGTCGCCATACTAAATGATTTCGGTAATTTGGAGTTCATGCTACCCCACCTGTAGAGATGCCGCGATCGCGCCTCTATGGATGTAGGTAGCAATTGAAGCGGGTCACAGTAGAGCCAGCTAACCCAATGATTCTCGGGTGGTGATCATGTTACTGAGGTAGCCAATCCCTTCAATCTCAACTCGCACCTGATCCCCCGCTTGCATGGGTCCAATTCCTTCCGGCGTTCCAGTTAACACAACATCCCCCGGTAACAGCGTCATCACCTGGCTGATATAGGACACTAAAACATCTGGAGGGAACACCATCTGGTCGATCGAAGCAGATTGTACTGGCTTGTCATCATCATTTAAGAAGGTCTGAAGGCGGGCACCCGGTGGCAATTCGCGGACAATCCAGGGCCCTAGCGGACAAAAGGTATCAAACCCCTTAGCCCGTGTCCATTGACCATCTCGCTGTTGTAAGTCACGAGCCGTCACATCATTGGCGATCGTATAGCCCCAAATCTTGGCTTGCGCTTGTTCGGGAGTGCAATCGACACAGCGCTCCCCAATCACCAGCGCCAGTTCTCCCTCATAATCGACTCGTTCAGACTGAGGTGGATACTGAATCGTCGCCTCTGCGGCAATCACAGAGGTAGACGGTTTCAAAAACAGTAATGGTTCCTGGGGCACAGGCGTTCCCATTTCCGCCGCATGGTTGGCGTAATTCTTCCCCACAGCAACCACCTTGGAAGGGGCACAGGGCGCCAGAACCTGATAGCTATCGGGGACTAACTCTAGATCGCTCGGTTGTCCTTGGAGCCAGGGAGGGGCATCTAATACCCGCACCTGGCGATCGACTTGCAGTAATCCATAGTAAATTTGCCCGTCTGTCGTTTGAACCCGGACATAGCGCTGCGCCATAGCCTAGTGATTCCTATAGGTTATTAGTGATTATCGATCGAGATGATTCCTGATCATCGATTTCTCAGGTTAAAGATTAGACTGACATCTCTCTAAGAGCACAGCAACTGCTCCGGATACACCCTAAATTGGTATAGAATTATAAATCCTTGCTTCTTTGCAGGTGCGGCTCAACCAAGTCGGATCTTGAGTGTAGGAGTAGCACAAACTCCTCAGCAGCATCCGATCGCCGTTGAATCTGTCTCTGCACAGCAGCCATCATGTCCACAAGGAGATTTTTGAGCATGAGTCAACTGTACGAAACCATGTATATCCTGCGTCCCGACCTGGGTGAAGAAGTGGTTGGGCAGGCGATCGAAAAATTTCAAACCCTGCTGAAAGAAGGTGGGGCAGAAATTCTGGAAACCCAACATCGGGGTAAGCGGCGGCTGGCGTATGAAATCAAAAAGCAACGGGAAGGCGTTTACATTCAAATGAATTACCGTGGTAATGGGACTCAAGTAGCTGTACTGGAGCGGGCAATGCGGTTAGGCGACGAAGTGATTCGTTACCTGACAATTCGGCAAGAAGAGCCCAAAGCTGGTGCGGTAGAGGCAGACGAGTAAGCCCTGCTTACCACCCATTCAGAATTACCCTGCGATAGACCCATGAAGCTCTCGAAGAAAAACCTAGATCAACGGCTGGATCATGTCTATGACACGATCGTGATTGGAGGAGGAGCCGGAGGGCTATCCGCAGGGCTTTATCTACAGCGCTACCTTCTGTCCTCACTGGTCATCGAGAAAGGGCGCGGACGCTCCTTCTGGATGCAAGACCTGCGCAATTATCTCGGTCTGCCCCCCAACACCCCTGGACGTACTTTGCTGCAACAGGGTCAACAACACTACCTCAGTTTAGAAGGTGACTACCTGATGGGGTTTGTGGAGGAGGTGGTGGATGAAGGAGAAACGTTTGCCGTTAAGGTGAAAGTCGGCAAGCAAGACAGTAGTTATCCCATCTTTCGGTGCAAATACATCATTGCCGCGAGTGGGATTATGGATCATCTGCCGAAACTCGCCAATATGCAGAATGTCTATGACTATGCGGGGTACAACCTCCATGTCTGCATGATTTGTGATGGCTATGAGATGGCGAATAAGCGGTGTGGGTTATTCGTCAATACCGAATCTGGCATTAATACTGCCTTCGTCCTGAACTGGTTTACTCCCTACATCACCGTGTTTACCCAGGGATTATGTGAAGTCAAACCGGAAGTGCGCCAAAAACTTCAGGATCATGGTTATCCCCTAGTAGAAACTCCCATTCAGCGGTTTCTAGGTCATGACCATGAGATGACGGGCGTGGAATTGACAGATGGGACGATCGTGGAACTCGATACGGGTCTGATCGCCATGGGAGCGCAATACCATAATCACTATCTCCAAGGGCTGGAATTGAACTGGAATGGTGGCAATTTAGTTACAGATGGGATGTGTCGCACCTCCCATCCCCGCATCTTTGCCCTGGGGGATTTAAAAGAAGGGATTAACCAGGTGTCAATTGCGGTTGCAGATGGTACATTAGCGGCTACAGCAATTTGGCGAGAAATTCGCCGTGCATCTTCACCCCGACGGTGGGAAGCACAGTTGCTGGCCTCTGAAGCCACTTAACAATGGAGTGATTAAGCCGTGACCCATTCTTCTGACACGTTTAGCCACCAGGACTCTCAAGCAGAAGTCGCCCGTCTGCGCGAAGAATTACAACTGCGCGATAATCTGGTACAGCAGCTTTCTCAAGAACTATTTCGTCTTGTTAAAGGAAATGTTAACTTTCAACCGACGGCGGATCTCTCTGAGCGGCATTTGGGAGAAGTTCGGGCGTTGCGGGAGCAATTAAAATCGGTTGAACAGCAGGTAACGTTTTATCAGGAGCAAATTTCTGAGCGTGATGCAGAGATCTATCAGTTAAAACAAACGGTGCAAGAGTTAACCGATCGCTCGCGCATGTTAGAGCAAGTGATTCAAGAGCTACCCAAAATTTACCGGAAGAAATTTGCGGAACGGATGGCTCCGGTGAAGGAAAAAGTTGCCCTGATCCAACGGGAAAATCGCCAACTTCATGCTGAACTGCAAAGTGTGAGCTATCGGCTAGCCGTTAGAACTCGCCGGCAGGCACAACTCGATCTGCCCAGCTTCCCGCGATCGGGTCTTGGTGTTTCGTTGCCTAATTTTGGCTAATGTCCCACGTTCTGATTGTAATTGAGCCAGCCGCAATCTCTCTCACCTGTGATGAATCACCCCAGATCACACAGGCGGTTTCGGCATTGAAGCAAGCGATTTTGCCAGACACCTCCACCGATCGTTCAACGGCTGACTGGCAAGTTGAGGTTGTTACCACCCCAGATCTGGCGGCTCGGCTAGACAGTGATCCAGTTGCGGCATTGACTCAAACGCTCCTGTGTCCGCTAACCCTAAATCTGCCAGACCAGCTTAGGTTTGCGGCGGCAGCAATTTATCAAACCTGTCGCGACATTACAGGGCTGCGCCAGCAGGTCGCCCAATGGCACTATGCCACTGGTTCTGGGACTTTGTGGCTGCCGATCGTTCATACGGCCAAAGGAGCGTTATATGCTGAGGTGATCGGGCAAATAGAGCGATCGGTGGCTGAAGCTACGATGCCAGAGATCGGCTATCACCAACCCGTTCACCTAAGCGATGAATGGCGACAACCCTTGTATGCCTTGGGCTTTCGCCTGTTAAAAACTCTGAATGCACCACCTGCCGTTTATTTAATGCAGTTTGGCATTACCGAGGAAACACTGTATTTTGATCGTCTGCTGCCCTTTCCAGATCTGCCCGCGATCGCCAGCTTAGGCGTACAAACCCCTGATTTATTCCGTTGCCACTGGTACTGTCTGACCAGCCAGCCAATCTATGATCTGACGATCGCAGGTCACCAAGCTACTGGCAAAATGGCAGATGGTTAGCTCGGTGCTAACAACATGGGCACGACCCGATTAAGCCGCTACCCATTGAGGTTGAACTAATATCGGCTCTGTACCAACCGTCGCCATACTATCCAGAACGGTAGTAGGACTATCCACAATTTCAAAGGCTTGGTCGAGCCGAGTAATTTCAAAGATCAGTTTGACGGCTGGGTGTAAGTTACACACTACCAAGCGGCAGCGATGCTGATTCGCCCGATTCAAAGCCGCAATCAGCGCCACTAAGCCAGAACTATCGATAAAATCAACCTGCGCCAAATCCAGGATCCACAGGTTGTAAGTATCTGGCGCGATCGCGCCGATCTGTTCTTGCAACTTCATGCTACCCACAGCATCCAGGCACCCTTGAGGTTGAAGCAACGCAAATTTATTTTCACAACAGAGAATCATAATCATCACCTTAATATTGTGCTGAACTGCAAACCCCTGGTGGACAACGAGTAAGTGTGCTCAGACAACCTGCCTAGTAAAATTACTGAAGCCTGATTGCAGAGAAAAGAGCAACAAGGATATTCCGCCCAGCAAATGCTGAAGAGTTATGGGTGAGTTAAGGGATTAGCCATAGCTTCAAGAGCTACTGAAAAATTACGTGGAATTACCCTTGATTCCAACAACTATAGAAACGGATTCAGGAAAGCTGGGTGATCTGCCACCGACTTTATGGAATCTTTATGAATCACCAAAACCGCTCCATGACTTAGTGAAGTTTTAGCCAAAAGCTGTAAAAATGTTCTTCAGTGTACAGTCTCACCTGTCAAGCATCATTAAGGTGGTATAATAGTCTGTCTATAGATATGAATTTAAGCAAATTATTTCTTGGCAATCAGTAATTTGCTTAGGCGGATAACTGACTTCTCTCCTACAGATAGAGCCTCCAGAATTGACAGATCTCCGATCGGCACGTCAAGATCGGAGCAACGGATAAGTTTTGTGAAGGCTTCGCTGCATGTCGTTGGACTTTATCTCATTGGAAACGATCCAAGAACTGGCTCAGCAGTATGGGTACTGGGCAGTTTTTCTGGGGATTCTGCTGGAAAATATCGGAATTCCCATTCCGGGTGAAACGGTGACTCTGGCAGGAGGCTTTCTGGCTGGAAATGATCAATTGAATTATTGGATTGTGCTAGGCGATGCTACCTTAGGGGCAGCGATCGGTGGCAATGTTGGCTACTGGGTCGGGCGTTGGGGGGGGTGGTCACTCTTGTTAGGCATCGGGCGCGTGTTTCGGATGCAAGAAGCCCAACTGGTTAGCCTGCGGGATCAATTTAGTGATAATGCTACTAAAGCCGTATTCCTGGGACGGTTTGTGGCACTGTTGCGGATTTTTGCCAGTCCCCTTGCCGGGATTGCGGAAATGCCGTATTTAAAGTTTTTGCTGTATAACACCCTAGGAGCCGCCGCCTGGGCAACGGTAATGGTGACGTTGTCCTATGTCGCTGGACAGATTATTCCCTTGGAACAGTTAGTCGCTTGGGCAAGCCGATTTGCGCTGCTGACTCTGCTAATCGTCGTGGCTTGGTTGGTGATCCCCTTATGGTTAGAGTCTCGCAAGGCAAAACAAGAGGCGGCAGCTCATAGCCAACCGCCTGAAGAACCTACCGTTGAAGGTAATTAGTTAATCGGGATTACTGACGCAGTTTTTCTGACCAAACCCGAGTCGGTAATCCCCAAACATAAACAAAACCTTCAGCCGCTTTGTGGTCAAACTGGTCAGCAGCGCCGTAGGTTGCCAAATCTTCTGTGTACAGGGAATTCGTTGACTTGCGACCAACGACGATCGCACTACCTTTGAACAGTTTGACTCGCACCGTTCCCGTCACCCGTTCCTGGGTTTTCTGGACAAACCCATCTAGCGCTTCTCTGAGCGGGCTGTACCATAGTCCGTTATAAATCATACGAGAGTAGGTTTCTTCAATCCCTCGTTTGTACTGAGTCACATCGGCCGTGAGCGTCAGGCTTTCTAGATCGCGGTGGGCATCGATCAATACAGTCATCGCTGGCGTTTCATAAATCTCCCGTGACTTGATCCCCACTAAACGATTTTCAATCATGTCAATCCGCCCGACGGCATGATTACCGACGATCGTATTTAACTGGCTAATTAAGCTAACGGGATCAAGCGCTTGATTATTCAGACTCACCGGGACTCCCCGCTCAAAGCCGATCTCAACATACTCCGGCTGATTCGGAGTCTCGGCGATCGCTTTAGTCATTGCAAAGACTTCTTCGGGTGGCTCTGTCCAGGGATCTTCCAGGGGACCTGCTTCGATCGCCCGTCCCAACAGATTGCTATCAATACTATAGGGAGAGGATTTTTTCACCGGAGCCGGGATGCCAAAGCGTTCGCCATAGGCGATCGTCTCCTCCCGACTCATGCCCCATTCCCGCGCCGGGGTCAACACTTTCAGATTGGGATTCAATGCTGCGATCGACACATCAAATCGCACCTGATCATTCCCCTTGCCCGTACACCCGTGGGCAACCGCATCTGCTCCATATTCCACGGCGGCATCGACCAGCAATTTGGCAATTAACGGACGTGCCAGAGCTGTTGACAGAGGATAACGATTTTCGTATAAAGCATTGGCTTGAATCGCGGGAAAGGCGTAATCCTTAACGAAATTCGCGATCGCATTAATTACCAACGACTGTGACGCCCCCGAGTCAAGCGCTTTTTGCCGCACTGGCTCTAATTCATCTCCTTGCCCTAAATCAGCGGCAAGCGTAATCACCTCCTGTACCCCCCATTCATGTTTGAGGTACGGAATACAAACGGAGGTATCGACTCCGCCTGAATATGCCAGCACAACTTTATTGGCGCGCCCCATGACTCTTACAGTTTGATTGAAACAACTGAAATATTATGCAGCGAATTGTCCCTGATTCTTGTCAGAGACAGTACAGAAATTGTGATAGGTTAACTGCCGGACAGGCAAAAGCTCAGGGACAGCATGAACCACGATCGGCCATCGCTATTGTGATCCCCACAGCAAGATTAGTTGAAACATTACAGATAGCATCATTACTGTTAAAAAATTGCGGTGAAAACCCAATCCTCATCTACCTATCGGCAACGATGCAACTTGCTACAGTTTAATAGCGCAAGCAAGCACAGATTAGGATTTGCCACCAACAGTGGCAATGAGACTAGAACGGTGAGAACAAGCAATGATGCCAGCGGGAATTCATTTTGGGCGGGAAGTGTGTGGTGTACTGGATCTGGCAGAAACACGGGAATGGCTGGTTACAAATGGGATTGGCGGATATGCCTCAGGCACGATCGCCGGATCGCTCACCCGGTGCTATCACGGGATCTTAGTTGCCGCTTTCAATCCGCCGCTAGGACGCACCTTACTAGTCAGCAAATTAGACGAGACGGTTGTGTACGGCGATCGGTTTTATTCTCTTTGCACCAACCGCTGGGCTGGTCAGGTGATCTCTCCCCAGGGCTACCGCCATATTGAACGATTTACCTTGGAAGGCTCAATTCCCGTCTGGCGGTATGCCTGTGGCGATGCACTACTGGAAAAACGGATCTGGATGCAGCCAGGAGCCAATACCACCTATGTGTCGTATCACCTGCTACGAGCCACCCAACCCTTAACCTTAACCCTGGAAGCCCTGGTGAACTATCGGGATTATCACAGCCGCACACGGGGACAGGGATGGCGCATGACGGTGGTGCCGATCGATCAAGGCGTGTGTATCTCTGCTTTTCCGGAAGCCACTCCAATTACCCTCCTCTGCGATCGCGCTGAAGTGATCCCCACCCATGATTGGTATTACAACTTCGATCTAGCTGCTGAACGAGAACGGGGGCTAAACGATCGGGATGACCATCTGCATACTGCCACCTTCCAAGCCACCTTACAGCCAGGAGAATCATTGACGATCGTGGCAAGTAGCGAAGCCAAAGTGACCGTAGACGGCGAAGCGGCTCTGAAAAATCGGCGGATTTATGACCAAAAACTGTTGGGACTATGGCGTACCAGCCGCCCGATCGAATCCCGCGATCCCGAGTTTGCCCAGCGCCTGGTGTTAGCCGCCGATCAATTTATTGTCCATCGTCCAGTGCCCGAAGAACCCAACGGTAAAACCATCATTGCTGGGTATCCCTGGTTCAGTGATTGGGGGCGAGACACCATGATCAGTCTACCGGGGTTGACCCTGTCTACGGGTCGTCCCGAAATTGCCCGTTCGATTCTGAGCACTTTTGCCCATTACGTTGATCAGGGCATGATCCCCAATCGCTTTCCCGATGTTGGAGAACAGCCCGAATACAACACGGTCGATGCTACCCTCTGGTATTTTGAAGCGGTACGCGCCTATTACGCCGTCACCGAGGATGATGACTTGATCCGCGAACTCTTCCCCATCCTGGCAGACATCGTGGACTGGCATTGCCGGGGTACCCGGTACAATATTCATCTCGATCCCGCCGATGGCTTGTTATATGCCGGAGAACAGGGGGTTCAGCTCACCTGGATGGATGCCAAGATTGGCGATTGGGTCGTGACTCCCCGCATTGGTAAACCCGTGGAAATTAATGCCCTATGGTACAACGCTCTCCGTACCGCCGCCCATTTAGCTCGGCGCATCGGTAAACCCCATCAGGAATATGAAGCGATCGCCGATCGTGCCCAAGCCCGCTTCAGTCGCTTCTGGAATGCGGAACTGGGATATTGCTATGACGTGTTAGATAGTCCCGATGGCGATGATGCCTCCCTGCGTCCCAATCAAATCTTTGCGGTTTCCTTAACCGAAAGTCCATTGAGCCCCGCCCACCAAAAGAGTGTGGTTGATGCCTGTAGCCGATCGCTACTCACCTCGCATGGACTGCGATCGCTGGCTCCCGATGATCCGCTCTATCAAGGTCATTATGGTGGGGATCCCGTTCAACGTGATGCAGCCTACCACCAGGGCACCGTTTGGGGTTGGCTGTTAGGACCATTTGTTCTGGCGCATCTGCGGGTTTATAACAATTCTGCCAAGGCTCGCGAGTTCCTCGAACCAATGATCAACCATCTCAGTGCGGCTGGCATTGGCACATTAAGTGAAGTTTTTGATGGTGATGCTCCCATGACTCCTAAAGGCTGCATTGCTCAAGCGTGGACAGTGGCAGAAACTTTACGGGCATGGTTGGCGACCGAACCACAATCCTAATCATCCACACCACAAAAAATAGGGTAGGTGAGTGACCTCCTACCCTACTGAATTCAGTTCACGGATCAATCAACAACTACCCGATCGCCATCCTCTAGGGTTGTGTCCCCGTTGAAGGGGTGGTCGTTGTCCCGGGTGTGGTCGTTGTATCCGGTGTAGTGGTTGTCCCAGGTGTGGTGGTTGTCCCGGGGGTTGTAGTTGTGTCTGGGGTCGTTGTCCCCGATGACGGCTGTTGCGTATCATCCGTAACTCCCGTCTGTTCGGTGGGCAGTTGGCGTAGACCAATCATGCCAGGAAAGACACGGCTAGGCAGCCCTACGGTTTGGTAAGTTGCGACCACACGCCGGCGCTGACCATTTGCCCGACCGCGACCCCGCTCCCGTTCAACCACCAGAATGCGACCGCCAGAACCCTGCTCAACCACATACTGCACCGAACCTGCGGGTTGGTAAATGGTGTAGTAACGGGTGGCATCATCCCGCCGATCGTCATCGTCATCGTCATCGTCATCACCCCGCACACTGACAGAGGCATTAAATGGAGCGAAGAAGATAGAGTTCGTGTTGTTCGTCACAATTCGCACAGGAGTGCCTGTAAACGACGTGCCCGTTGTGCCACCAGTGACACTGCCTGACCCTGAAGCCGAGCCAGAAATGGAGACGATCGTGATGGATGGAATCACCGTAAAGACTGTACCAGTCGAGTACAAGCCCGAACGTGGAGTATAGCCACTACTAAAATCGTCGTTTTGACCCCGGAGATTAAACGACACATCTCCCGAGCTTCTACCATTAATGCTGCCCCCTGCCTGGTCAAACCGGAATCGGGTATCTCGTCGGGCTGTACCAGAAAAGGCAATGGAGTTAGTACCACCAAACGAAATGTATCCAGGACCTTCACCACTGATCTGATACGTCGTGGCTGCCGTATTACTCAGCGTTCCCTGTTGGGTATAGGTAAACGGAGCGGTTAGGGCAATATTGAGATTCGCGATCGTGCCGTCGATCTTGAATTCTCTGGTTCCCGGCGTACCCACACTTTGAATCTGGAAACTGGTCGTTGGGCCGTTAAATTGCAACGAGCCATCTAACGGATCAAGATCTGTGGTTTGATTCAACGTGGGACCTTGAGCCGTCGTTGTTCCGGTGCCAGTACCCGTGGTCGTTCCCGTCCCAGTCGTTGTCCCAGTTCCGGTCGTTGTCCCAGTCCCGGTCGTTGTCCCAGTCCCGGTCGTTGTCCCAGTTCCAGTGGTCGTCCCCGTCCCAGTTCCGGTTCCGGTGGTTGTGCCAGTGCCGGTTCCAGTGCCAGTGCCGGTGGTCGTGGGTTGAGTCGGGATCACATTACTGCCCCGGAAATCGAACTTAATACGGCGACCCAGTTCGATCACGGTGGGGGTGGTATTGCTGCCACTACCGGCATCCCGGAATTGCAGATCGGCTGGTAAGCCCACAAAATCACCCACCAGGTTGCCGCTAAATGGGCCCACATTTAATGAGCCAGTGCGAGCCGTATAGGTGCTACTGGAGGTTGGTGACAGGGTAACTCCAGTCACCGGCAAAAAGATCTCTGGAGTGCTGCCCGCCTGTTGGGGGCTGATTAACGTTCCACCCTGAATCAGATTTGGCGAAAAACTGGTGAGCGAGAATCGCAGGGCGGTTGGGACTCCCTGGAAAAACACTGGGCTACCCGCACTGGAGAAGGCAACCCCAGACAACACACCCTGAAGCCGCCCGATGTCTCCGCTATTAGGAATGCCATCACTATTGGTATCTGTAAAACCGGCGGCAGTCGGCAAGAAGCGGGCTGTGCTGGTGGAACCATTGCTGGGAGTAACAATACGGAGGGTTTGGATTACCGTATCAAACAACACGGGAGAACCAGGGGTAGTGGTGTTCCCTGTCGTTGTCCCTGTGGTCGTCCCTGTGGTTGTGCGGGGTACAAAGAAAGCAGCCCCCCCGGAAATTTGTCCGCCTGAAATTGGAATGTCAGCTCTTGCGATCGGGGAAATTGCCAGACTACCGGCTAACAGTCCCAAACAAACTGTAAATCGGGTGGATGGTTTTATCACAGCAGAAATCCTCTACGAAGGTGAATGGACAATGGATCAACCAACGATCCACAAACAGGAAATCAACAGGGTACTAACTAAATTGGTACAGATTGCTTCCGGATCACCGAAGAATCAACCAGTAGAGTGCAAAATGGCAACCTGAGATCGGTAAATACGAATACTAACTTTTATCCGTAGTGTTAGTTGAACGCTGTGTTCCGGAGAAAGTTCCCGACCTCAGATAAAGTTTTGCCCATCATGGTGTTCTGTGACATCAACTAGCGTTCCCTATTCAATCGTGATTCTTAGCAGGGAATAGTGAGTTAAAAATCCTACCGTTAGAAGGTAAATGTTGTCCGTAGAATCCCGATCGTGATCATGTCGTTATCGTTATTATGTCGGGGATTAAAGATGAAAATTACCCCCGGTGTCAGGCTAATGTTATCGGAGACATTAAACCGATAAAACGCTTCGACATGGGTAGTGACATTCTTTTGTCCACCCTCGTCCCCAACTCCACCTTCGTTGACAAAATCAGGCACATTTCTGCCGATCGGCAAATCGCTACTGATAATGCGCGGCGGCTGACCCACATAGATCGCTCCTAAATTACCGGGTAGCAGCAGATCGGGAAAGTTCAGAAACGCCATCCAGTTCAGGGTTTCCACACTGCCCGAAAATCCCTTCAGATCAGAAGTCGTGTAGCCAGCCCAGCCGCCAACCGTAAACCGAGGTGAAACGCGCCATGCCAGGGTAGCGCCAAACGCATTCGTCATCAGGGGTGCCCGAATTTCGGGAAACTTGAAGGGGTTGGGCAACGCTAACTGATCATCGCCCACACTGGTTCCTAAAAAGCCAGAAGGTGAGTAGGAGTTGGCATAGTGCAGCGCAATATCTATGCTATTGGTCGGAGCCAGGGTTAACTGCGCCCCCACAGTCCGCGACCCATTTTCTCCACCAAATAGCCCATCGTTCGGCAGATTGGGACGGTTAGCGGTATACACACCTTGTAAAGATATCCAGTCATTAATTTGCCAGTCAAACCCAGCCCCAGCCCCATCACCACCAATATTCAGAATGGGGTTGCGTTGGGCAAAGCGCGATAGAGGCCCCTGACCGGCACTCTCAATTCGGTTCGGGCCCCGGAACACGTTGACCATGTTCACCCCCAGGGCCCCAGCGACCAGCGCTAAATTATTGCCCACCAATTGCCGATAGGTCAGGTCACTCAGTTGCACCTCACCCCGCGTGTCTGATTCGTATCCCAATAGCACATCATTGGTTAACAGTTGATTGCCAAAGCTTCTGCCACTGCCAGCCTGTAACCCGGTAAATAAGAGACTGCGCTCCGAAAACTGGGTGAACAAGCTCAGTTGCACATTGGAAATCACGTTTAGTTGGTTGGAATCATCATCAAACGGGATTCCTGCCAATTCCACTTCGGCACTATTGCGTCCCTGAAAGCCAACGATCGCCTGCCCAAATAGTTTTGTTGTCGTAGAAAATTGCTGTCTCTCTAAGATCGCCGTCTTGGCATCCAGATTATCAATGCGACGACGAATAACAGCGAGATCATCCCCAAACTCGTTAATCAGACGATTCAGCCGATCCAGGTCTTCTTTTCTGACCAAATCCGCCGTACCAGCAGCAATCAGTTCCTGAATTTTATCCATACAGGAATTTAGACCAGCGGCAAACTCATAGCGGGTGATGGCTCGATTGCCCCGGAAGGTGCGATCGGGATAGCCGACGATACAACCATACCGTTCCACCAGAGATTGCAATGCCTGGAACGCCCAATCCGTCGGGCGAACATCAGTTAACTGGGATACCGACGTTATCTGCTCCATGCCATCCGTTGGGGCATTGGCATCGGCTGACGTTTCCAAATTCGCGACTGAGTTGATCTCTTCGATCAAGTGGCTATCCGCAAGCACCTGTTCGTCAATCGGAGCCGCTAAAATCTCAGAGGATTGCGCCTCATCAGACGACAGCGGGGATGGACTACTGGGCAATCCTGCCAGGACTGGATCTGCCATCAACAGCCCCAGCGTGGCTGATACTAGCACTGGGGAAACTAGGGTTTCGGCGATCGTAAAGATCTTTTTCATTTCTCAACTCCTCCTCCACTCGCAACTGGAGATGCTTGATCAACACACACCACAGATTTAACCGCTAAAAGTTGGTAGCTTTTGTCATTACCCTTTCATGACTTTACCCTTCTAATGGCTATCAACGTCAGGCTTTCAGATGGTCTTAATCAAATGACATTGAAATTAAGCCATTAAATGGCTGCTTTAAAGCAAGCTTGAAAACTTCCTTTAAAGAGCTTAAACCAGGTTTCTGAAGTTAGGGTAATTCTGTCATCAGGCAGATGCAATATCATTCATGCTGCTTCAATTTATACAGCTCGCATCGGGGTATCGATCGCGCTTCATTCCCGCCAGATGCCCCTAATCAGATCACTGAATCGAGCCGGTTCTATCCACGGATGAGGATTATTTTTTAATCTAAAGGATGAAAATCTAGCTGGTAATTGTGACCGCGATCGCGACAAAAATCCCCCATCTGTTCAGATCAAATGATCCAGTCAGATAGGGGATTTATCCTAGAAGCCTGCGCCTGCGCTAGTTAATCAGATCTAGCTAGCCGCAGCGTTGAGCAACCTTCAGCCCATCAGCTATCTGAGAAGAAGAAGGAGATATCGAAGAAGGCGATCGATAATGTTCCACCTGGGCCACCATCGGATACCTCGAACTGGAAGTTGGTATCAGACCCACCAAAGCCGGGATAGTCATAGGTAATGATCCCTGCATCTATATCGGCTTGTGTGAAGGTTTGACCCACATTCAAGACTCCTCCGTTCCGTCGTAACGTTCCGGCTGATGGTAGCGACCTGACGGTATAGACCAGTTGCGCGGTTGTGTTATCCACATCGGTCACCAGCAACTGACTATTGTTGATTTCCGTTACCGAAACGGTGCTAGCATCCAGACTAATCCCTGTATTATTCACTAGCACGGGCGCATCATTGACTGGGTTCACCGTGATATTGAAGATGCGGTTAATGGCAGGAGCAATCCCATCCGACACCTGGAAGACAAAGACATCGCTGAGGTCTTCGCTGCCATTGTGCTGATAGGTAATCAAGCCATTATCAATGTCCTGTTGGCTAAAGACATCGTTCGCACTGAGAACCACCCCTGACCGTCTCAGGGTGCCAAAGACTGGAGCCGTGGGCAGCGTGTAGCGAATCGCCGAGGTTAAGTTATCGGGATCCGAGGTTCTGAGGATGCTGTTGGTAATTGTGGTAATCGCCCCTTCATTAATGGTGAGTGGACCATTGGACAGCACTACCGGCGCATCATTGACTGGCGTGACCGAGATATTAAAGACGCGAGTGCCTGTGCTACCTCCGGCACCATCCGACACATTAAAGACGAAGCTATCACTGGTCGTTTCACTACCATTGTGGCGGTAGGAAATTCGTCCAGCATCCACATCTGCCTGGGTAAAGGTCTGATTTGCCGTCAGATTAGTACCATTCAACCGTAAGTTACCACTGGTCGGTGTATTCGTCAGCGTATACCGCAGTTGAGCGGTTGTGTTATCTGGATCAGTCACCCGCAGAACCGTATTGGCGATCGTGCTGGTTGCCCCCTCACTCAGCGTCAATGGCAGATTGTTGATCACAACGGGAATGTCGTTAATCGGGTTCACCACAATACTGAAGGTGGCATCCGGTAACGTCACATTGCCATCAGACACGCGGAAGACAAAGCTATCCGTCGGATTTTCGCTACCACTGTGAGCATAGGCAATCCGGCTGTTGTTGATATCATCCTGAGTAAAGGTTTGACCCGCACTCAAGACAGTACTATTCAGCAGCAAGGTTCCATTCACTGGATTCGGGGCAGTGACCAGGGTGTAGACCAGTTGGACATTCGTGTTGTCAACATCCGTGGTTCTGAGCAGGCTATTGCTAATAGTGCGAGGTGGAGCGCCTTCACTCACCGTTAGGGCAGTGTTCGTCACTAGCACCGGGGGATCGTTGACAGCCGTCACTGAAATAGCCACTGTACCGCTCGCGGTTCCAGCCAATCCAGCCCCAGTATTCCCCTGATCATTAATCGAGACAGTCAGGGTATCCGCCCCGTTGTAATTGGCGTTTGGTCGATAGGTGAGCGTACCCAACGCTGCCCGGACATCTTCCACGGTGCCGGTAAAGGTGGCAGTCCGATTGTTGTTCGAGCCACTGACAAAGGTGATGCCATTTGTAGAAGCCAGGATCAGCGTTCCACTTGTAACCCCGATCGAGACGCGAATTGGGCTAGTGCCAGAATCCACATCCGTCAGGGCGATGCCGTTGATGCCAGTCAGCACCAGATCGGTATCCTCGCTCACCGTTTGTGCCCCAGGTAATGTCAGGGTAGGCGGATCATTCACTGGAGTCACCGTGACATTAATATCGCGAGTGACGGTCAGTGGTCCACCAAAACCTGTATTGCCTCTGTCATTCACGGTCACAGTAATGATATCGGCACCGTTGTAATCAGGATTGCCCAGATAGCGAAGAGTTGAATTTGCCAGAGCCGTTCGCAGATCTGTCAGCGTCCCAATTAACGTCACATTACTTGTGCCATTATCGGAAACAGCTACCCCTGGAGGTACCGTTCCTAGCGTGATCGTTCCCTGCGTTGCCGTGAGCGCAATTTCGATCGTTGATGCCCCTGAATCAACATCGGTAATCGTAATGCCCGAGAGTGTCAGGTTGGTATCCTCAGCCACAGTCAAGCTAGTAGGAACCGTCAGCAAGGGCGCATCGTTAATGGCGTTGACCGTAATGCCGATCGTCTGGGTTGCCGTCAGCGCTCCACCATTCCCGGTATTCCCGTTGTCATTGGCAACGATCGTCAGGGTATCGGTTCCATTGAAGTTGGCATTGCCGAGATAGTTGAAGTTGCCCAATGCCGTATTCACATTGTCAACCGAACCTGTAATCGAGACAATTCGGCTATTGTTGCCCGTAATCGTCAGACCTGGGAGAGAACTGACATTCAGAACACCATTGGTCACGGTCAGGTTGACCCGAATCGGACTCGTACCTGCGTCAATATCTGTGACACTAACGCCAGTAATCGTCAGGTTGGTATCCTCATCGACCGTCTGCGCTCCCGGAACCGTTAGGGTAGGCGCATCATTGACTGGCGTGACATTAATCGTGAAGATTCGTGGCGGCGATGAAGTATCCACACCACCATTTTCTGTGCCACCACTATCCTGTAGGGTCACCGTCACAACAGCTACACCATTGGCATTCGGCGCTGTTGTGTAGGTCAACACACCCGTCGGGGAGATAGTCGGAGCTACCGTAAACAAGGACGGATTGCTACTTGCCACATTGAAGCTGAGGGTTTGGGTCGCTTCATTCGGTGGGCCTGCCGAAATTGCCGTCGCCCAGTTCACGGTTTGTGGACCGGCATCCTCCAGAATTGTCAGGGTGTTTGACCCTGGAGTAAAGGTCGGCGCGTCATTGACGGGATTCACGACGATCGTGAACACATACGGCGTTGAGGTATCTACCCCACCGTTGGCAGTCCCACCGTTATCCCGTAAGGTGACGGTGACATTTGCCGTCCCGTTGGCATTGGGCGCAGCAGTGAAGATCAGATTACCAGTTGCCGAATCAACCGTTGGCGCAGTAGAGAACAGAGCCGCATTGTCGGTTGTGACATTAAAGGTCACGGTCTGTGTCACTTCATCCGTAGCGGTGGCGGGTCCACGCAAAATATTGGTTGCCCAACCCGCGATCGTCTGAGCTCCAGCGTCCTCATTGATCACCACATTGCTACCACCTGTGAACGTGGGGCGATCGTTGACCGGCGTGACATTCACCGTCAAGGAACGAGTGACCGATAACGGTCCCGGAGCGCCCGTTGCGCCCTGGTCATTGACCTGAATTGTAATCGTATCTGTACCATTGACATCGGGATTACCCTGATATGCCAAGCTAGACAACGCCGTTTGAATGTCGGCAATCACGCCCTCAAACACAATTGTGCTGGCGTTATTCACCGTATCGTCAACAAACGTGACCCCCCCGGCATTACCTACAGTCAGAGTGCCTCGTCCAGCGACTACGGAGACTCGAACGGCATTAGTCCCAGAATCAACATCTGTGACAGTGATTCCAGTCAAATTCAGTGGGGTATCTTCCAGGACAGTTACCGTTGTCGGAGTAATGGTTAACGTCGGTGCATCATTGATCGGTAGCACATTAACGTCGATCGTCCGTGTATTCGTCTGTTCACCTCCAGCCCCAGTATTACCCTCGTCGGTTACGAAGACCGTGATACTACCAGTGCCATTAAAGTTGGGAGTTCCCCGGTAGGTCAGGTTATTTAATGCCGTATTAATGGCAGCCAACGATCCTCGCAGATTGACAAAGCCGGTGTTGTTGCCATTCACGGTAAGACCACCCGTTGAACCCAGGCTAATGGTGCCACCCACCGCCGAGACATTCACGGTGATCAGGGCACTGCCAGCATCGGCATCACTAATACTAATTCGGGTGTTGCCTGTAAAGACGAGCGGCACATCTTCATTCACCGTTTGAGCAGCAGGAACCGTGATCACCGGCGCATCATTGGTGGGGAAGACCGTCAGACTAAAGGTACGCAGTGGCACGACACCCGTAGAGCTATCGGAGGCTGTGAAGGTAAAGGTATCACTGGTCGTTTCAGACCCATCGTGACTATACGCAATCAAACTAGCTGTCAAGTCTGCCTGAGTAAAGGTTTGTCCGGCAGACAGCGTCACACCGCTGCGAGTCAACACGCCGCGAGCCGGTCCAGTTCCTAAGGTATAAACAATGGGTCCTGGTCCGTCATTATCAGTGATCGATAGCACCGTGTTGTTAATAACATTTCCTGCCGATCCTTCCAGCAGACCAATACCAGTATTAACCGCCACCCCTGGCGCATCATTGACTGGGTTAATCACGATATTGAAGGTATTCGCCGCGATCGTGCCACCCTGACCATCACTGACTGTGAAGACAAAGTTATCCGCGATCGTTTCGCTGCCATTATGTTGGTAACGCAGTTGACCACTATTGATATCCGCCTGGGTGAAGCTAGTTACCGGTGCTCCGGCTAACAGCAGCGTACCGTTACTCGGCGGAGTCACGGTATAAACCAGACTAGATAAGGGTGGATTATCTCCATCACTGACGCGCAGTAAACTACTCGTAATGTCAATCACACCGCCTTCATCCAGGGTCACACCTGCGTTCGAGAGCAACACTGGCACATCATTGACTGGCGTGACCGCGATGTTAAATGTAGCTAACGGAATCGTTCCGGTAGACCCATCTGATGCCGTAAAGGTAAAGCTATCAAGGGTCGTTTCACTGCCATTGTGCGTGTAGGTGAGCTGACCACTCGTGACATCAACCTGGGTAAAGGTTAAGCCTGCACTCAGAGTCGTCGTTCCCCGGCGCAAGATGCCATTAAGGGGTGCCGTTCCCACCGTGTAGGTAATCGGTCCCGGCCCATCGTTATCAGTAATCAGCAGGACACTATCTGTGATCGCAGAAGCTGCCCCTTCACTTAAGGTGAGGCTGGTATTTTGTGCCAGACCGGGAGGATCATTGACAGGGATGACCGCAATATTGAACGTCCCAGTGCCGATCGCACTCGTCGTGCCATCACTGACATTAAAGGTAAAGCTGTCGGCGGTCGCCTCACTGCCATTCTGCAAATAGCGTAAATTGCCACCATTAACATCCGCCTGGGTAAAGCTGCTCGTTGCTGTCCCCGACAACAGAAGCGTGCCATTGCTGGGTGGAGTTGCGATCGTATAGGTAATCTGGGAAGCCAGGTTATCTGGATCACTAGACAGTAGCAGGGCATTGGTAATATCTGCCACACTGCCTTCCGACACGGTTAGACCCGTACTGCTTAACAGGATCGGAGCATCATTAACCGGAGTAATGTTGATGCTAAAGGTTTGGCTGGCAATACTACCACCCACACCATCCGACACCGTGAAGGTAAACAGATCGGTCAGCGTTTCACTGCCATTTTGCTGGTACTCGATCCGCCCCTGATCAATATCGTCCTGGCTAAAGGTTTGCCCTGCCGTGAGCGCTGTACCCAAGCGTTTGACTTGTCCATTTACTGGCAGAGAACCCAGCGTATAGACTAATTGCGGCGTTGCCGTATCTGGATCCGTCACCTGCAATTGTCCCGCACCAATTGTGGTGGTTGCCCCTTCTGCCAGGGTCAACCCTGTGTTTGAGGTTAAAACAGGTGGGAAGTTGGCGCGAGTCACCGTAATGTTAAAGGTCGATGCCGGGGTGACGGTATTGACCCCATCCGAAATCGTAAAGGTAAAACTGTCGCTATTAGTATTGGTGCCATTGTGGTCGTAGGAAACCCGCCCATTGTCCAGATCGGCCTGGGTAAAGCTGGTCGTTACCGTATTGTTGCGGAACAGGCTACCGTTTTGTGGGGCTGTGACGATCGTGTAAACAATTTGATCCGGCAACGTCAAAAACTCAGCATCCGTGGCTCGTAAGAGAGTGGAGGTGAGGGGGACTGTTGCATCTTGATTGATGGTTAACGCCGCATTCGTCACCAGGACTGGCGGATCATTCACCGGAGTCACGGTAATACTAAAGACCTGGGTCGGTGGGGTCGTTCCCAAACCGCCAGCGTCTACCACCGCAAACGTAAAACTATCACTGAGCGTTTCACTCCCATTGTGGCGATAGCTGAGGGCTCCACTATCAATGGCTGCCTGGGTAAAGGTTTGCCCCGCTGTGATGGCTACACTATTGAGCGAGAGCGTTCCATTAGCCGGCAAATTCGTCAGACTATAAATTAGTTGTACAGGCGGGTTATCCACATCACTCGCCAGCAACAGCGTATTGGCAATCACGGCCGTTGCCCCTTCACTGAGCGTTACACCCAGATTCGTCAGCAACACTGGAGCATCATTCACCGGAATCACTCGAATGGAGAAGCTCGTTGCCGCGATCGCTCCTCCTTGCCCATCGGACACTGAAAACACAAAGTTATCGGTCAGTGTCTCGCTGCCATTCTGCTGATAGGTCAGCCTGCCCGCATTAATATCTGCCTGACTGAAGGTGTTACCCGTGGTAATGGCTGCCCCGTTTAAGCTCAGACTCCCGATCGCTAAATCAGGTGGGGTGACCAGCGTGTATCTGACTTGCTCAGGTGGATTATTCTCATCCGTCACCAATAGCAAGGTACTGGCGATCGTTGCACTCGTTCCTTCACTGAGCGTGAGAGGGACATTGGTCGCCAAGCGCGGTTGATTATTTGCCTGCAAGCTCAGTTGATATAAACTGTTACCCGCTTGAGCAAACACCCGAATGTAATAGGTTCCGGGGTCAAGATCGCCAACAATGGACTCCGGCGACGTGCCTCCCTGTGCCGATTGAAAAACAATTGTGCCAAAGGAATCAGTAATTTGCACATCCAGGTTGCTATTGAGCGGCCCAGCATTAGGACCCGTCAACGCTAAGTTCAAGCTCGTCCGGCTACCCAACGAGAACTGATAATAATCATTGGCATCCGTGGCAGCATCCACACTGTCTTGGTAAATGCCATTGCCATTTAAGGGTCCAATCTGGAGCGCAGATGCACGGGTATTTCCGGCTATATCACGCCTGACGATCGGAACATTGCGTTGATAGGGTGCGATGCTGGTAGTCTCAGTCCCCACCAGGGTAGGTAGCTGCACAATAGCCGATCGCAAAATGCCATTCATTAACCAGACTTCATTGGCTCCAGTTGCAAAATCTCGCCACAGGATATCCGTTAGCCCATCGCCGTTAAAATCTCCTGTGCCTTGCATCTGCTTGGTCAGGATCTCCTCGCTGACCAACGAAGCAGAACTCACTAAATTGGTGCCATTCATGAACCAGACGGCATTGTTCAGACCGCTACGCCAGAGCAGATCCGGGCGGTTGTCGCCATTCAAATCACCCACTCCTTGCAGATCCCAACTACTACCTAAAGCGGGCAGAACGACAGATGAGATCAGATTGAGCCCATTGAGTAACCAAATTCCTGTAATCCCTTGACTGCGGCTACGCCACACCAGGTCGGGGTGACCATCCTGGTTAAAGTCTCCTACGCCCCGAATTTCCCAACGGGGATCGTTATAGGTCAGTAAGGGAGCATAAGAAGCAGCAACAGTGCCGCTCATTAGCCATACGCCCTCTCTCCCATCTTGCTGGTTCCGCCAGACAATGTCTGAAACACCATCGTTGTTAAAATCAGCGGCACCGCCAATTCGCCAAGTCAAACCTCCTGTAACCGTCAGTAAAGAATCTGTGGATAGCAGACTAGTGTTATTCATCCGCCAGATAAAGTTCTGTCCCGTAGCATAGTCACGCCAAAGGATATCAGTACGACTACCGTTATCTGCCAGCACATTCAATGAGTAGTTCGTGCTGGGAGTCGTATTCGCTGGATCGGCTGGATTAACAGGAGGCCCTGGAAATACTCGGATATAGTATGTGCCCGGATCCAGCACTGTATTAATGATCTCTGGAAGCGTACCTCCATTGGCGGAAGACAGAGCGATGTTATCTGAATCAGTGACGATCGCTCCTGAGCTATTCAACACCTGGACATCGGCATTGGCACTTAACCCGGTAAGTGCCAAATTAAAGCTGCTACGACTATTCAGCGTGAAGCGGTAATAGTCGTTATCGTCGAACTCAACGGAATCTGTAAATGTCTTGGCGACAGAACCCAGGACAATTCCCTGAGCCTGGCTCAGAGTGTTACCTACATTATCAGGCATCGCTATCACCACGGAACAATGGCATAGCTATTCTGCCCTCCAAGTACATTCTTACTGACAAAATTCGTAGATCTTTACAGATCTCCCCTAACTCAATTACTACAAGGAAGTTACAGAAATTCCGGAGAAAACTTTAATCGTAGCATCTTAATTCGACCGTGAAATAATTTTCACTTACCTAAGGCCCTTCACTCTATAAAGCGACCTAATTGCCACTCGAAGTTGAGGACAAGCTAAGCTCATAAAACAATCAGGGTAGAAGTTTTTAGGCTACTGACAAGAACCAGAGCTTCAAAACCTTTACCCTGAGAGGATGGATCAATGTATCCAAACTGTTGGGAGTTAAACCGCTGCTTGCTGACGCTGATAGAGGGAATAATATAGCCCTTTGCGTTGAAGTAGCTCATCATGGGTGCCCTTTTCCACCAGCACCCCCTTCTCTAAAACTAGAATCAGGTCGGCTTTTCGTAATGGAGCAAATCGGTGAGCAATTAGAAATACAGTCCGATCCTTGGAAACCCGTTGGAGATTTTGCAACACTTGTTGCTCCGTCTCACTATCCAGGGCGCTGGTGGCTTCATCCAAGACTAAAATTGGCGCTTGAGACAAAAACAAGCGAGCAAGTGCAACCCGCTGGCGCTGTCCTCCGGATAGGGAAGTCCCCCGCTCTCCCACATTGGTTTCATAACCATGGGTCAGTTCACTGATGAAATCGTGGGCAGCAGCTAAACGGGCAGCTTCTACAACCTGTTCGGCGGAAATATCGGGGTTTCCTAAACTAATGTTGTCGAGAACACTGCCATTAAACAGAAAGTCTTCTTGTAGCACGACGGCAATTTGCTTTCTGAGGGAAAACAGATCGGCACTTTTGACATCAAAGCCGTCTACCAAAATCCGTCCTGACTCTGGTGGATACAGGGCTTGCAGTAGTTTAGACAGGGTACTCTTACCCGAGCCACTGCGACCAACAACCCCGACTAGCATTCCCGGTTCTACTGTAAACGAGATGCCTCGCAATACAGGTTCCTGATTCGGTTGATACCGGAAAAAGATTTGGTCAAACGCAACGTTACCCTTCAGAGGAGGAAGGACTAAGCCAGTCCCAGCTTCTGCCTCAGGAGCAGAGTTGAGAATGTCGCCAATGCGATCGACTGACAACAAGACCTGTTGTAGATTCTGCCACAGTTGAACCAGGCGTAATAATGGCCCAGTCATCCGGTTGGAGAACATTTGGAACGCCACTAATTGACCGATCGTGAACTTTTGATCAATCACTAAATGTGCCCCAAACCACAGAATCAGCAGGTAGGAAAGATTCGTTAAAAAGTCAGCAATATTGTTGCTGATGTTAGAGGTCGTCGAAGCTTTAAAGCTAGTTCGCACGAACCGGGCAAATAGACCTTCCCACCGTTCGCGGGATGCCCGTTCCGCCGTATGGGCTTTCACGGAATGAATCCCCGTCACGGTTTCTACCAGGAATGACTGGCTATCCGCACTGCGGTTAAAGGTTTCATTTAACCAGTTCCGCAGAATCGGCGTTGCTACAAGTGTCAGGATGGCAAATAAGGGAATAACCGCTAGAGCCACAAATGTTAGGGGGATGCTGTAGTACAGCATGATCGCCAGATATACCACCGCAAAGAAGGAGTCCAGCACGACCGTTAAGGCTGTCCCGGTCAAAAATTGGCGAATATTCTCTAGCTCCTGCACCCGTGCCACAGTATCACCCACCCGTCGCGCCTCAAAATAGGACAACGGTAACCGCATTAAGTGACGGAACAATTGGGCAGATAAGCTGAGATCGAGGCGACGGGCGGTATGGGTAAAGATAAATAACCGCAGTGTTCCTAAAAGAGCTTCAAATAAGGCAACGGTGAGCATGGCAAATGCCATCACATCCAGAGTCGATAAGCTACCCTGCACCATCACCTTATCGATCACCACCTGGGTAATCACTGGGCTAATCAGCCCCAGGATTTGCAGTGTGAAAGAGGCAAACAGCACTTCAGACAGCAGAGTGCGATATCTCCATACTGCTGGTAAAAACCAGCCGAGATTAAAGCGCTCTTGCTTCTGGATAGTTTCTACCTGCCAAAGTTGACCGTCCCAAGCCGCTTCTACCATTGCCTTGGGTACACTTTCACAGGTCAAATCTGGATTGAGGGGGTCGGCAATTACCAGCCGATCGCCCTTGACGGTATACACCACCACCCAATGGGATGTCGCTTTAGCGCCATTGGTCGCCGTTGCCGGAGCATCACGCCACTGCATCAACATCGGAAAGTTATGCAGACGCAAATCATTCCAGGTAGTTTGAATCCGTCGCAGGTGAAATCCCATTTTTTCCGCCGCTTCTGCCACCTCTGGCGGGCGCTGTCCCCGAAGCTGACGCTGCACCCATTCGAGTTGGGAGGAGTTTTGTAGATGGTTTGCCACCATCGTTAAACACGCCGCCGCCGTATTCACACCAGGAACAAACGGAAAGCCTGAAAACGGCTGACGGGTACTCACTCCCTGGGGTTGATAGCGACCCCGTTGAGTTGCCCAAAAGCGATCGAGGTCTGGGGAAACCAGCGTACTCCACAGTTGGGTTTGCCACACAACCACTGTGACTTCTTTATCGGCGGCTCTAGCTTTCCAAAATCCTGGCAAGTCGAGCAGATCGCCTAACCAATCCCCGGGCTTCAATAGCATGGACTGCCCCTCTTCTGGCACCAGGCGCACCTTGCCAGTCATGACGAGGATCTGGCAACCGGGGGCATCGGTAGACCAAATCATTTCACCCATGCTAAAGCGACGCACCTCTGCCTGCTGCTTAAACCGAACCTGCTGTTCTGGATTTAAGAAACTGAGCGGGGGGGCATCCCAAGGCAAGTTAGTGGTTAGGTCGTTAGCAATCATTCGCTCACCTGCAACTTGACTGTCATTGTTTGAATTTTTTCTGCCAGCCAGCGCTCAAATAGTTCGTTTTGCAACGCCTGTTTAAGCTGTCCATCTTCTAATGTGGCAGGCAAAAACTGTTCTACTCGAAAGATTGCCCAATAACTCTCAACTTCGATCGGTCCGACCAATTCTCCCGGATTCGCAGAATCGATCGCCGCCCGTAGCACGTCTGGTAAAGTCCCTCGACTCACGGGTCCCATCATGCCATTGGCAACACGCTCATCAGATGTTGAGTATTCACGGGCAATCTGTTCAAAATTAGCACCCTCATTAATTTGCGTATGGAGTTCTTCAGCTAACTCCTTACTGGCTACCACAATCCGGGATAGCACCACCCGATCGAGCAGTAATTTACGCTCAATAAAATATTCCTGTAACCGCGCTTCGGCAATCTGGCTTTTGAGCTTTTCTAGCTTAAAGCCATTGACGATCTGGCTATGAAATAACTCATAGGTGGTACCATTCCGATTCAGCCATTCTTGAAACGATTTGGGATCGGTCAGCTTTTGCTGTAAGCGAAAATCAACCACTGCCTGTTCCACGGTTGCCTGGTTAATGTCCAGATCCTGGCGAGTTTCCAATTCCCGCTCAATCACATACTGCTTGAGAATGTCACCGATGAACGGTTGCAGCTTGCCGCCCATTTGCAAGTACTTCAGGCACTGTCTCAGCGTGAGGGGCTGTTCATCTACGATCAAAAGAGCTTTGGATTCCATGAATTCAGGTGTGATGCGGATGGATTTGTTTCTTATTGCTATCTTGTTCAGGCTAATTATCGCCAGCTTTGCATAATTTTTTCACAGACTTCTGTGTTTCTGATGAAGAAAGCCAGCGATCGCAGGAACTAGCCGTCATAAATGGGCTCTATTACCCCGTATCGAAGAATTACGCACCGCTCCGGACAATCTTTAGCCAACCTAAATAACTGATTTAAACTCTGCATAATCTAAAACCTGACTACAGCAGCACTGCCGCTTGAACCCAATCCTTACGCTTATAAAGCCCAAATCTCAGCCCAGACTCGATCGTTGGCTCCCCCTATCTTGACATTATCTTCACATTACTCTTGGGTAGTTACCCATAAGTTTTATCAGCCCTTCAGGATTTCGTCGAAATTATAAATAGATCTAAACTCCGACCGGGAAACTGGGTTTTATGGCATGATCACAGAGTAAATAGAGTTAAACTCTTTAGACTCTCGTTCTTGCAACTCCGAAGGAAATTCGCTTATGACGCTCCGACTAGGCGACACAGTGCCAAACTTTACCCAACAGTCAAACGAAGGGGATATTAATTTTTATGATTGGGCAGGCGATAGCTGGGTCGTGCTCTTCTCTCACCCCGCCGACTATACCCCCGTTTGCACCACCGAGCTCGGTGAAGTAGCCAAGCTCAAGCCAGAGTTCGATAAGCGGAATGTCAAAGTCATTGCCCTAAGTATCGATGATGTGGAATCCCACAAGGGTTGGATTGGGGACATTAACGACACTCAAAATACCACCCTGAACTACCCGATCCTGGCGGATGCCGACAAAAAGGTGTCGGATCTGTATGACATGATTCACCCTAATGCCAATGCCAAGGTGACAGTGCGGACAGTGTTCGTAATTGATCCGCAGAGAAAACTGCGTTTGACCATTACCTATCCTCCCAGCACCGGACGTAACTTTGACGAAATCCTGCGGGTGATCGACTCGTTACAACTCACCGACAACTACAGTGTGGCAACGCCGGTCAACTGGAAAGATGGTGATGACTGTGTGGTTGTGCCTTCTATCCCCACGGAAGAAGCCAAACAGAAATTCCCCAAAGGGGTAACTGAAATCAGACCCTACTTGCGCATGACTCCTCAGCCGAATAAGTAAGCGGTGGGCTGCTGGCAGATCCAATGTTAGATTAGCCAGTCAAATTAACCTGAACAGCAGGGTGGACATCCAGTTCATCCTGCTTTGTTATTTCGGGTTCCCGTGATCCCTATCACCCACCTGGCTTCTGGCTCATCACATTCAGGCAATTGGCAGATCACGATCGAGCCACCCTATGCATCACGCCCGATCCCAGCCCCACCAGCGATAGTAATACTATCGAGTTCACTCATCGTCCCCATGATTCCTCTCTGCCTCCTACCCACCGCACTCTCCGAATTATTTGCTCAAGTCAGTACCACGCATGTTATGACCCTGGCGGATCGATATGGCATTCAAGCGGCACTTCTGGGTGAGGTCATGAGTGAGGAAGATCGGCAAATGGTCGATCGCCTGCTTTATGCGCTGCGGCATGGACGTGTCCAAGTAGTGAACGACCTTTCGGTGATTTCGTAATTTACCTGCGGGGATCTACTTATGCAATTGGTTCATCTGATTAAACAGGTGTTAGATACCGGAGTTTTACCGATGTCCGTAGAGCGCGGTATTAATAGACTATTGGCATCAACCGAGTTTAGTGATACAGAACTAGCCGCGATCGATGAGCTACTCAATGCTTTGGCAACCGGAATGATCCGCCCGATCGCGTAAGCCACCGAGGAGTGTTACCGATCACAGCTTATAGGAACTCAAGTCACTCGTTACGGGTCTAAAACTCACAGGATGAACAGATGTGAATCACGTCAGGAATCACCCACATCCGAGATGATTAAAGGTATAGCCCCAGTTAACTAACTTGCCCAATTCACCAGGAGGTTCGATATGCAACGGAGTTCTGAATTTCCTCTCTTCGTCCAAACCAGTGCCCTGCTCTTCGGTTTCTTAGCTCTGGTTGCCCTGCTCTCCTGGGTTGCCCAACCTAAAGCCGCCCTTTCCAGCATTGTCACTCCCGCGATCGAGCTAACCGCGACAAAATAACTGTCACCCGGTTCAAAAGTTGTCATCCCAATCGCAAGTTAACCCCTACAGGATATTGTTGCCGACTGTGATTAATTCGGATCCGTCCTACTGCCAGCGCTAAAATCAAGATCATCGATCGCAACCCAGGCAGGCTATGGTTACTTCCCCTACCCCAACCGCGACCCAGCACTCTTCCCTCACGATCACATGGGAACCCCTGCCAGACGATTTTCAACTTGATGACACCCCCGTGGAAAATACAGGTCAACCTTTGATTGCTGGAGCCTTGCGAGAAAGCCTGGAGCTGGCAAACTATATTCAGCCTCAGATGCTGATTGCGTCCAATTTCGGACTCTGTGCCACGGTGAATCAGGAATTGGTGATTAAAGCGCCAGATTGGGTCTATGTCTCAAGGGTTTTAGAGCCTGGAAAAGAGCGCAAAAGCTATACCCCGCATCTAGAAGGTGACATTCCGACCGTTGTAATGGAATTTCTCTCTGAGACTGAAGGAGGAGAATATTCCGTCAAGCGCACCCCGCCTCTGGGCAAGTGGTTTTTTTATGAACAGGTTTTAAATGTCCCTGTTTACATCATTTTTGAACCAGCCACTGGCTTGCTGGAAGTTTACCGCTTCACTGCCGGACGCTACGAATTAGAGCAACCGAATTACGATGGTCGCCACTGGTTAGCTGAGATGCAACTATTTTTGGGCACATGGCGCGGTACTAAAGAAGAACGAACCGGCTATTGGTTGCGATGGTGGACTGAAGCGGGTGATTTACTCCCGTGGGCAGTGGAGCAGATTGAGCAGGAAAGGCAACGCGCTGAGCAGGAAAAGCAACGCGCTGAGCAGGAAAGGCAACGCGCTGAGCAGGAAAGGCAACGCGCCGATCGCTTAGCGACCTATCTGCGATCGCAGGGAATCAATCCCGATGAGGTAGATTAACGCCATCCGTCCTATGCCTCCGCTCAATTCCCATCAGCGTCAGGACTTATTTCTCCAAGAAGCGATCCGGGCTGGAATTCATAAGCCGATCCTAACGGCCTTGTATGCTGCCCATACCAGCCCCATCCTCAGCGATCGCGAAACTGGACTCGGGATTTCGCCTACCAATCGCCTTGCTCCAGACCAGGTGCAAACCCTGGCAGGACAAATTCGCTATGCCGCCAACACCTTACGCAGTTTCACAAATCACTGCATTGCCGAGCGGTGGCAAGCAACGGATCTCTGGGACAGCGAACAAGGTCGTTATAGCGATAAATTCCTGCACACGATCGCCTATGGGTATGTTGCGCCCCCCAGCGATCCGACGGCGGCACAGTTAGAAGCCTGTGACTTTGACAGTCTCCTGAATGCTTACCGTCGCGATGCTGCCCATGATTTCCAGGTGATCGGGTTACGGCATGATCAGGCGACGTTAGAACAGCAATTACCACCGTTCATCGAGCATTTACCCAACCATTATCTCGGTCTGCCCCATCAACGTGCCGCCTTGGTCGAAATGGTGCGCCTTTGGCTGAAGCTGGATACCCCAGATGCCACGATTGCTATGCTAATGGGGCGATCGCCCTACAATGGTCATCCCCACGACATTGACGTGACCACCCTGGATCTTACCCTGCTTCAGTTCAGTCATCGAGTGTTTGCCAGCTACTCTGGCTATCCCCATCAACGCGAAGCCTTATTACGCACCGTTCAATTATGGCGGCAGTTACCCTCTCGGGAAGCCACGATCGTGAACCTCATCCATCACCCGCTGCCCACCCCTGACCCTCAACTTCTGGATGCTGCTCTGGTGGCACTGATCCAACATATCCCTCACGCCTATGAGGGCAAGGGCAATCAACGGAATGCTCTAGTAGAAGGATTTCAGCACTGGGAACAATTAGAAACGCGATCGGCGGCACTGGTTCATCTCGGGATTGATGCAGATTTATTTGCTCAACCGCATCCAGATCCAGCCAGTCTCACCCAAGCTGCCACACACCTCGATCGGGCATTAATCAACTTCCTCCAGCGATTACCTCAGTGCTACAGTGGCACGAAAACCCAGCGAGAAGCCCTGCTACATTTAGCTCAACGCTGGTATGAGTTCACTACGCCCCAGCAAACCATACAAACTCTGGTAGAACACCAACAGCGAATGGCAACCGCTCGCCGGGGCAGCGCTGACGCACCACCTGTTCCTCAACCGTTAGTTCTCCCCAAACTGGATAGCCACTGGACTCTAGAAAGCCTGAAGCTATTCGCGCCAATTATTCCCAATGGCAGTTTTACCTGGGCAGAAGCGACCCACGGTGGCGTTTATCTGCCTCCCAACCAAATGACCGTGAATTCTATTGTGCAAGCAGCCACTGAGTTTCAGCAGGTTTGCGATCGGCTGGGACGACCGTTTACCATCACCACCTGGTATTGTCCGGTCGAGATTAGCGCTAGAATGACCAGAAATCCGCAAAACCGCCATAGCCTGGGGGATGCGATTGAGGGATATTGTGAAGGCTTTACTGGCAACCAGATCTACTGGTTTCTCGATCCCTGGTGGTCGGGCGGCTTAAAGAGCTATTCCCAGTTCCCCTATTTGATCTATCTCGATCGCCGTCGCGATCGGGTGCGGTGGTATCTTGCCTAACGATTCCTCATAGTTTTGCGTTCTATGTGAATTTGTCTTGAATTCTGACAACCTGAGTTAGGTTAGATGATTCCATCCTGATGGTTTAGGGAACTCTACCAAATAGATGCAGCTATAGTGTGTGATAAGTAACTATGTCAACCCCCATTGTTTTCGTGGAACCCTGGTTGGCTCAAACCCCAAGTCGATCGGCACAACCAAAACCCACCTCTCGTCCCGAAACGCCTAGTTCCACTAGTGCTATCTCTCCGCAGGTTTTGATGGCAACCTCGGGTGGGCTGTTTGTCCTATTGGTCGCTCTAGGAGTGCTGTCGTGGCTCAGTGCCAAAAGGCTGAAGAAACAGTTGAAGTTTGAGAAATTCAAAAACCAGGAACTTCAGCGGAAACTGAAACTGGCAGTTGAAACCATCACCAAGATGGAGCGCAACCCTGACCTGATCCACTCCCGCGAGTTCAACCTGGACTATCTGCGGATGCGGATGGAAGAAGAAGTCTTCCACTTTGCCATCCTCAACCAGATCAAGATCAAGGTCAAAGACAAAATCAGTATGGCGCTGCGTCCGACTCAGGCAAACCAGGGAGAAATTGGGATTGCCAGTACCGGGCGACACATTGATGAAGTTTTTGATGTGGAATATGAACCGGGAGATTTGCCGAAAGGCACGAAGCGGGTACTGTTCCGAATTGAAATTAAAATCTTCAAACTCCCGACTCAACCCACATCCGTCACGATTAACCAGATCATTGACTGTATGGAAACCTTTCTGAGTCCTACCAGTGAGCATGACACCTGGCAACCCACCATTCAGGGCCGCATTGCCAACATGCACTGGGATCAGAAAGCCAAGCCCACTCCCTTGTTGGTACTAGAGCAAACCCAAGAAGGCTCTAACGTCACCTTCCGCACCACCCGCATGGCACATAATTAAATTGTGAGAATTCCACCAAGCTGAGATGTAGTCGAGATAATGGTAAAGAGACTACGTTCATCTTTATCATGCCATCGTCAACCCTCAAATATGCCTATTTCCCCGGCTGTGTTGCTCAAGGAGCCTGCCGGGAACTGTACGTATCGACCCAGCGATTAACGCAAGCTCTGGGAATTGAGCTAATTGAACTGAAAAAAGCGTCGTGCTGTGGTTCAGGCACGTTTAAAGAGGACTCGCAACTATTAGAAGACACGGTTAATGCCCGTAACATTGCCCTAGCGGAAGCCCTGAATTTGCCATTGCTGACCCACTGTAGTACCTGTCAGGGCGTGATTGGGCGAGTAGACGATCGTCTGAAGGCGGCTCAAACGTTGAGTCCGGAGTATGTGGAGCAAATTAACGGCTTACTCAAACAAGAGGGCTGTTCCCCTTATCAGGGCAATGGCACTGTCAAGCATTTACTCTGGGCATTAGTCGGTGATTATGGCTTAGATACCTTACAACAACGGGTGACAAAAGCCCTAACGGGACTCAAGTGTGCAGCATTTTATGGTTGCTACCTGCTCCGAACGCAAGAACACATTCCTTTTGATGATCCATTTAATCCTCAATCGATGGAGAACGTGTTTACAGCCGTAGGAGCCACTCCCGTGTACTATCGGGGTCGGACGCAATGTTGCGGTTGGCCACTATCCAGTTATGCAACCCAGCAATCCTTCCAGATGGCAGGTACCCATATTCAAGACGCGATCGCACAGGGAGCCGATTGTCTGGTCACCCCTTGCCCCCTATGCCATCTAAACTTGGACTCACGCCAACCGGAAGTAGAAGCGGTGATTGGCAAAAAACTAGGCTTACCAGTGTTACATTTACCGCAATTAGTTGCCCTGGCATTGGGCATTCGACCGGAAGAACTGGGACTCGATCGGCATATTGTTTCGACCCGCCCGGTACTAGAAAAACTAGGATTGTAACCGCAATCGGTAGGAGCCGACCTAACTACATTACATTCTTTGAAGTTTTGTAGCCTTCCGTCTAAGGGGTTTCAGGCATTACGGTAAACTAAGCCTTGACTGTAACGCTTTTAGCGGTTTCATCGCCGTTAAAACAGTCGGCTAATAGATACTTGCCAAGTGTCAAGCAATCATTTGGAGCCTTTCATAACATGTCTCATACAGTCAAAATCTATGACACCTGCATTGGTTGCACCCAATGCGTTCGTGCCTGCCCTACTGACGTTCTAGAGATGGTTCCCTGGGACGGTTGTAAGGCTGGACAGATTGCCTCGTCTCCCCGGACGGAAGATTGTGTTGGCTGTAAGCGGTGCGAAACTGCTTGCCCAACCGATTTCTTAAGCATTCGTGTTTACCTGGGAGCCGAAACAACCCGCAGCATGGGGCTGGCTTACTAGTAAGCACCATTTACGCATTCATTTTTATCCATGTGGGTTCAAACACCACGAGGGAGTAGGTTTGCTCCCTCTTTTTTATGGGGCGATCGCGCTTCAGTCACCCCAAATTCACAAAAAAACCCACCAGCAATGCCGGAGGGCTGAGTGTACCTATGAGTGCTTCATGGATGTAATAACACTGGTTGCACTGGTGAATCCGCAAAAGAATGGCTGATCCTGGGTAAGAACTCTAAATAAAAATCGAGATAGAGAAAACCCGATCGCCATTCCTGGGCAGTTGTTAAATAGTCGATCGCGGTTTTGGTCATTAAAAAGCCCACTTCTGGAGCCGTCTCCCGGATCTGTTGCTGTAAGTGAGCCGTCAGATCCTTTACCTGCATCGGATACTGGCAGGCAGATAGACGGTGGGATTGCACGATCGCCTCAGACGCTAACTTAAACTCCCCCCCAGCCACTAACCGCCCCGTTGCCAGATCGACCTGCCAGGTAATTCCTGCGCCAGTCAGGTGCAAAACGGCTATCAAGCGTAGAGTTCCGTCCCGCCAGGGATCGCCAGGTTGCAGGAGCCGCGCCTCCAGACCCCCAATCAATTGCATGACCTCATAGGTTCCGGCAGTCAGTTGCCACAGCAGTTTTGGCAGTAGTTGATCCATTAGCAGATCGGGTTGCAGCAGACTAATCGAGGTGCGAGCCGTTTCTGCCAACCCGTAGGCTTCCTGCACCACTTGCAGCAATCGTTGCTCAGGTTCTGGCTTCACCGTCGTCTGGAGGCGGGCGATCGCCGCCGCTAACTGAGCCTGGGTTGCCAGATTTGTGTAACGGTCTAAATGTTTGGGATTTGCTAACCGCACGATCGTGGTAGCTAGGGACTGTTCTGGCAAGTCCACCACGGCAACGGGCACCGGATGCACGTTAGTTGTGTGAGTGAGGGCAGACTGACTCACTACGGCTTCTAGCAGTTCACCCTCCACCAGATCACAGGCCGGAGTAGACCATCGTTGCCAGGAGGAATCTAAGTTTTGGGGAGTAAACTCTAAACCGAGCGCCAGGTTTAAGTTTCCCGATCGCCATTCCTGCCCTGGTGGCAGCAGATCCACAGCGATCCCAGCCAGTAAGGGAGCAATCATGGGCGAGGTGAGTTGCAAATGGTCAGCAAGCTCCTGAAGTTGACGCTCTACCCAACCCGCCTTCTGTCGCGATCGCCGCTGATTGGGTACGGTATTGATCCCGTACAGGGGTAGATTAGCATCCGATTGAATAATGGGATTACCACTTAACAGTATTCCGGCAGGACAACCCGTAGCGAGATCAAAACACCACTCCAGATCGGTGGCTTTTACGTCCAACAGCACGACTAAGCGGAGGATACCTGGTGACCACGATCGACCCTGTCGCAGCCGGACTGGCATCCCTTCCATCATTTGCATCAGGCTATAGGAAGTCCGCGCCACACACCACAGCAAATAGGGAATTAACGACTCCATCACAACCAATCCCCCTAATGGCAGTTCCGCTTTGTTCACTTGGCGGCTTGCCGACTTCCCACGGGGCGACTTTTTAGCAGCAGCTTTTCCGGGTAACGCATCCAGCACTTCGTAAGCTTCTTCGCTGACATAGGGGGCTAAGGCCGCCGGAGTAGGCATTTGGTCTTGATTCCACCCCCCTTCCGGCGATCGCAATTGTTGCATCACCTCGACTAACTGCCGCATTGCCGCGATCGCGGAGGTAGAACCAGTGGGCACTCGGAGATGGTGAGTTAAGACAATATCCTGTCCCAACTTCAATACCGTCTGCCGCACAGTCGCAAAGTCAAAGGGCGGTAAGGAGGTCATGGGAAAAGAATTAGCTAACAGGTCTGGTCTGGAAACCACAGAAAGTTGTGCAGAATTGCCCATAGTTGCCCTCAGTCTATCAGTGCGATCGCGGTCACCCTGCTTTCAGAGTTCCCATTTTGATCGAATTCTGCGAGGTGGGTGCAAATGATTGGCTTGGCTGTCCCAGATAAACTCGCGTCCAGGCGGTGCAACGCAGCTTAGAATCAAAGCTGGAGCGATCGCGCTCGATTGACTCCCTGCTTTGCTGTCTCGATCGAGAGTGCTCATGTTACTTCCAGCCGTTCAATTTACCTCACCGGGACCCATTATTTTTGAATGGGGCAACCTATCGATTCGCTGGTACGGCTTACTGATTGCCTCTGCCGTGTTATTAGGAGTCACCCTATCACAATATCTGGCAAGCCGTCGGCGGATTAACCCAGATTTAGTTGGGGATCTCGCCATCTGGCTGGTAGTAGCGGCGATCCCCAGTGCGCGGCTGTACTATGTTGCCTTTCAGTGGCAGGAATACGCCCAACATCCTGAACAGATTATTGCCATCTGGAGAGGCGGAATTGCCATTCATGGCGCGATTTTGGGAGGATTGATTGCCAGTTTGATCTTTTGTCGGCTGCGGCGAGTGTCGTTTTGGCAACTGGCAGATTTAATTGCCCCGTCACTGATTCTGGGACAAGCGATCGGGCGCTGGGGCAATTTCTTTAACTCAGAAGCGTTTGGACGACCGACCGATTTACCGTGGAAATTGTTTATTCCCTTCGATCGCCGTCCTCCCGGCTACGAAAGCTTTGAGTATTTCCATCCCACCTTTCTGTACGAATCCCTCTGGAATCTGCTGGTCTTTGCCCTCCTGATGGTGTTGTTTTTCCGAGATCTGCGCGGCAACCCCCCCCTTAAAGGCGGGACATTAATCCTGGTGTATATGGTGGCGTATAGCTGTGGTCGCTTCTGGATTGAAGGACTCCGCACAGATAGCTTGATGCTGGGTTCCCTGCGAATTGCCCAGATCGTGAGCCTAGTTGAGATTGCTTTAGGTTTATTGGGCTTAGCATGGCTTTATCTATGGCAGCGTCCTTTACCCGATGTTGTTTCCAGTGCCAGACCCAATTTATCGGAAGAAACGCCGTCTGAATCCGATCGGGGATCTTAGGAGACTTTAAATAAGAAAAAACCCTAGAGCGTAAACTCCAGGGCTGTATCAGGGTGCATCTACCACTCCATTCTTCCAATCTCCCCTCATCCGTCCGGAAAAACTGCGACGATCGCGATTTGAAGATTGCGTTAAGCCCTAGAACTACCGTTTTCCGTTAACGAGCCATTCCATGACCAACCAAAACCCTTCCGCCCAGACCCCATTAGCACCTGCGGTTTATATCGTCGGTGCGGGCCCCGGTGATCCCGATCTATTAACCGTTAAAGCCCAAAAACTGCTGGCACAGGCAGACCTGATTCTATTTGCCGACTCGCTGGTACCCCGCGAAATTCTGCACCATGTATGTGCGGAGGCTGAAATTGTGCGGACGGCGAACAAAACGTTGGAAGAAATTTTGCCGTTGATGGTGGACGCAGTTCGATCGGGGCGATCGGTTGTCCGGCTCCACTCCGGTGATCCCAGCCTGTATGGTGCTGTGCAGGAACAAATGCAGGCATTATTAGAAGCTGACATTCCCTTTGAAGTGATCCCAGGGATCAGTGCTTTTCAAGCGGCAGCCGCCCGGTTACGAGTGGAATTAACGATCCCCGGATTGGTGCAAACCATTATCCTGTCGCGGATTAGCGGACGTACCCAGGTGCCCGTGGCGGAGGAATTATCGACCCTGGCAGCCCATCAAGCCAGCCTATGTTTGTACCTGAGCGCCCGCCATGTAGACGCAGCCCAGGCACAATTGCTTCAGCACTATCCGGCTAGCACCCCTGTCGCCATCTGTTTTCGGTTAGGGTGGCAGGATGAACAAATTTGGGTCGTACCATTAGACCAAATGGCAAGCGTCACCCAGGAGAAGAACTTAATCCGCACTACGCTGTACGTGATTAGTCCGGCGTTAGTCGCTGCCACAGTTCCTCCCAGCTTTGTCGATCGCGCACTACCCACCGACCTGGCGACCCGACGATCGCGGCTATACAATCCAGACCACGACCACCTATTTCGCCCTTCTCGTTAACGATGTATCTTTATGCCTTGCTACCTGCGCCTGCCTCAGAACTGCACTTACCAGAAGGGCTAATCACCCAGGTGCAACGGCTAGACGCTGGCAAGATGGTTGCGGTGGTAGAACCGGAGATCGCCCTGGAGCCGTTAGAACAGGATGATCGCCAACTGTTGCAAGCCATTTTGACTCACGATCGGGTGGTTCGCGAATTATTTGCCCAAACCACTGTGCTGCCGTTTCGGTTTGGCACTTGCTTTACATCCTCGACTAACCTGTTAGAGCATCTGACTGCAATGGCAACCGACTACCTCACCACACTCCAGCAATTGGAGGGCAAAGCCGAACTCACCCTGAAATTAACCCGGCTAGAACCACCCACGTTAGAGGTATCGCCAGACTTGAAGGGCAAAGATTACTTTTTGGCAAAAAAACAGCAGTATCAGCAGCAGCAGGCTTTCCAGCAGCAACAGATGCAAGAGCTTGAGCAAATTACGACCGCGATCGGGCAAGTAGCAGCCAACATCAGCTTTCAGCCGAACCATACAGCGAATGAGTCCCTCTATATTTTGCTGGCACGCCCAGCGATCGCGGAATTACAACAATCGGTATCGCAATGGCAGCAACAATATCCCCTGTGGCAATTTAGCTTGAGTGAAGCATTGCCGCCCTACCATTTTGTTGAGCAATTTTTGTCGCCCAAATCGGCAGAAACGCGCTAATATGACAATGCCGATTCAAATAGTTCAGTTGTACTATCTTGTCGCCATTAACGATCAACTACAATGCACTACAGAGTTGCAGCCATTCAGTACAAACGTCGATTTTATGCTAGAATGGGCGGCTTACTGGCATATCGAACTCGCTTACACAAACTCAGTTCAGTTCCATCAGCATTCCATTCCACTTGATCAAAAATCTGATAGATGATGTACAGACCACGACCACACTCTCGCTCATCATAGGGGAGGTGTTGATCAGCGGTGGATTGACAACATTGAGGTGGTTTGAATCCTGATCCTTGGTCAGAGATCACCCACCAGTACTGATCCGCCACGACCGAAAAGCGAACTAGCACTGTTTTGCTTGGATCCAAATTATTACCATGCTTGGCAGCATTCACCAGTGCTTCTTGCAGACCTAACCGCACTTCAGCCCTCCAACGGGGAGGTAATTCTGCCAGTAGTAGATCTAAAACAGGGATCAAGTAAAGCGTGGACGCAAAACTGACCGTACTCCAACTGCGCCGAGCTGGGCGGGATGAAACGGCTATCACTCAGACAACCCCGTAGCTTTCAAATGGATTCGTGAAACTGAATAAGACGGTGACCACGGACTACACTAGATGGTCAAATCCTGCTTGACTTGAGGAATAGATGAAAAACTCCAAGGGAGTTCAAAGTCGATGCTGCTATCTTATTAAGTTGTAATTTGTTCCAGAGGTTCTGATAGTAAGCGTTGTATAAAGAGAGCCTAAGTGTTTGACCGCAGCAAACAGTTTCCCCTACTAACCCTGCATTCAATACATCTTGATCATATCAAATGATTTTTCAAAAAACATCTCTAATACGAATTTTCAATCGTTGGAACCGTCAGCTATTCCAGTTTTAAAACTCTTGGAGAAGTGCATCAAGGGATACATTCTGTCCCTCAAGCCCCTATCTGGTAGCTGGATTGAGCGGTTTTGTCAAGGTTAGAAGCGCTTAAACGATTTGTTCCATATAGCGAAAATCGCGTTCAACTTCTGCCCACAGCGATCGATTATGAGGGTCAGTTTGCAACGCTTTCTTTAAATAAATTCTGGCTTTATCGAATTGATGGTCTTGAATTAACCGGCGACCCCACTGCTGATACACGATCGCTTGCCACTGCATAATCTCGGGATCCTGGGGAATGCGCTTGGCTAATCCTTCGACTAAGGCGATCGCTCGGGGAAACCGTTGCTGTTTGAGGAATTGCTGAAGCTGTTGATAGGACTCCACTTTCAAGCGCTGTTCCTGGGGTGAGAGCTGCGGATTGACTCGGATCGGGGGTGACTTGCGGTGTGCTGAAGGGGCAACCGTGGGAGCGGGAGAGGATTGTGGCGACGATCGCACCCCAGCGCTCAGCGGAGTCGGCGGCATCACCGGAGTAGCTGGACGCACTAATTCATTCAACAAGAGTTTATAAGCCTGGGTGACTTCGATAAACTTCTCGGGAGTCTGCTGATTCCCTGTGCTGACATCTGGATGATAGCGCCTAACCAAACGCCGGTAAGAGGCTTTGATCTCATCAAACGATGCCCCTGACCGTAGCCCTAATACTCGATAGCAATCTGCAAGGTTCATTTGGCTGAGAAAAGGCAGACTATCAAGATTTTGCCATTACTCCGGAAATTTTGTGCATGTTCGTAGTGATTCGTCTACAAACAAAGACATCATCCAACTACCTGAACTGCCCAATTTTGCCTGCCCACCTTCAGAGACTTGATCTTTCCAGGCGTTGAGTGCCATGCTCGAAACCAGTGCCCTTAACAATCATCAGTACCCTATCGGGAGACGCGCGTGGATACTAGGGAGATCAAACGAGAAGCTAACCTGCTGTATCAAGATCTATTGCCAGTGCTGAAGCTAGGCAAGGAGTATGAGCAGTTCGTCCTCACCGACCTAGCGAAAGTTCTATTGATTTTTGCCAGTACCAACAAGGATATTACCTCTAATGAATTGCTCGGATTTCTGACGGTTCATGCCCAGATCAAGAACGATCGCGCCCAATTGGATGCTGTTAACCAGTGGGATTTTTCGTTTCCAGTGCGCCGTCAATATGAGAAGGAGACGATTAGAATCCTACTCGATCTAAAAACTAGGATTGGTAAAACCGATAAGTTAGTTTTACCATCACTTCTGAACCAGATTGATGAAAAACGCGGCACAAATTTACTGAATAAAACCGTGAATGCCATCTATCGGTTCGCTCAGGTGATTGTGAAAGCCGATGGACAGGTGAGTATGCAAGAGATGTCTGCTTTATCTAGTATTTGGCAGTTACTTCATACTTACGAAAGCCCTGATCAATACGCTCAAGAGGTTGCCCAGGAAGTGGCAAAAGCTACGGAAGAAACTCCATCCAAAGAAGGGCTAGACAAGGTGATGGATGAGCTAAATCAATTGATCGGGATGGAGAACATTAAAACCGAACTGAAGACCCTCACCAACTTCTTGAAAATTCAGAGAACCCGCTCAGAACGGGGATTAGCCAAAACACCCGTATCGCTGCATTCGGTATTTTGTGGGCCTCCGGGAACCGGAAAAACCACCGTAGCTCGCTTAATTAGTCGAATTTTCAAGGAACTGGGATTTCTGGAAAAAGGTCATTTAATCGAAACCGATCGGGCTGGCATGGTGGCCGATTACATCGGTGGTACGGCAAAGAAAGTCGATGAAAAAGTCACGGCGGCATTAGATGGCGTATTATTTATTGATGAAGCTTATGCCTTAACTCCGGAGGATAGTACGCGCGACTTTGGACAAGAAGCGGTAGATGTCCTGCTCAAGCGAATGGAGGACTATCGCAGTCGGCTAGTGGTGATTGCGGCGGGTTACACCGATGAAATGTCGCGATTTATTGAATCCAATCCCGGTTTAAAGTCGCGATTTAATCGCTATTTTTATTTTAATGACTATACGCCAGATGAGTTAGTGGCGATTTTTAATAAACTCTGCAAGGATAGTCACTTTAAACCGACCGAAGCCGCGAATGAGAAACTACGATCGCTACTCACCACCTTGTACGAAAACCGCGATCGCACCTTTGGTAATGCCCGCTTAGTCCGCAATTTATTCGAGAAAACGATCGAGCAACAAGCCAATCGGTTAGCGGTGATTACCAATCTGACTGACGAAATTTTGACCACTATTCAGCCGGAGGATATTCCTACAGCCGATGCTCTCACTCCCCGACAAATGGCAGCGATGAATGATGAAGCCCCATCGCCCCCTCCCTTAAGAAATCCCGTCGAAGAATTAACCACCCTGATTAATCAAACTCTCCAACCTCAAGGAATTTCTGCCAAGGTCAGCTTGCGGGACGATCGCTTACAGGTGATGTTTGAAGGCGATCCAATCCCTGATCGGCAGCAAATGGCGGCGGTGGTCGGTAGTGTGCTGAAAGCCGTCCAACCGCAGACCGTGAATCAAATTCAACTCTATGGTCGGCAACCAGGGGATGAGTTTCCGGCTTGGAGTCGAGAGTTTGTATTGGGAAATGCGGCGGGAGAGGGTTGATGGGGAGTGGAGAGATGGGGAGTGGGGAGGTGATTTTCCCAAGATGAAAAGAATGAAGAGTTTTCAAAGGGCTAGTGAAGATTACGGATCAGGGATTGAGCAAATGTAAAGGTTTCTGTCAACACTAATAGAAGAACAAGTCCTGCAATCTGTCCCCGATCGGAGCAACGATTTATCATGAGCACCCCGTCTCTCGTCCCGGTAATTTTGGCTGGCGGTAAAGGTGAACGCTTTTGGCCGCTCAGTCGAAAGGATCGCCCGAAGCAGTTTTTGAGTTTAGATGGCAGTGGTCGGAGTTTGTTACAGGCAACCGCCGATCGCTTGCTGGGGGTAGCCGGGGGGTGGCAATCGGTTTGGGTAGTGACAGCCGCTCATTTAGCCGATGGCGTTCGAGAACAGCTACCAGAACTCCCTGAAGCAAATCTGCTGATTGAACCGGAAGGTCGGGATACTGCGCCTGCCGTTGCCTGGAGTACGTTGGAAGTTGCTAAACGGCATGGAGCCGAAACAGTGGTTGGGTTCTTCCCCGCCGATCACTGGATTGCCGATGAGGACACCTTTCAAGCGACGTTAGCGGCAGCGACAGAACTAGCCGCGACGGAATCCGCGATCGTCACGTTAGGCATCAATCCCACCTATCCGTCCACAGGCTATGGCTACATTCAGCAAGGGGAAGCGGTTGGGAGTTATGGCAATCAAACAAAATTTCCTGCCTATCGCGTCGATCGGTTTACTGAAAAACCCGATCGTCCGACAGCCGAAGCTTTCTTATCTACTGGAACCTTTAGCTGGAACAGTGGCATGTTCGTCTTCCGCGCCAGCACGACGATTGGTGAACTACTACTGCATACGCCCGAAATTCTAGAGCCATTAAAGGAACGTGGGGTAGCAGCCTATCCAGAATTGCCGAAAAAAAGTATTGACTACGCCTTAATGGAAAAAACCCAAAAAGCGTATGTGTTGCCCGTCGCCTTTGGTTGGGATGATTTGGGCGATTGGAATGCGATCGAGCGCTTACTCAAAGGCGATAGTCCGAATGTGGAACTGGCTCGGCACGTTGGTTTAGATACGCATGGAGCGCTCTTCTATGCCACGGATCAAGATGATCTGATTGTGACGATCGGATTAGAAGACACAGTGATTGTCCGAGATGGCAAAGTTACCTTGATCGTGAAAAAAGATCGGACGCAAGAAATCAAGCAGGTCTTGAAAGAAATCCAATCCGATCCCCAATTTCAAGATTTGTTGTAATCAGCCGTCACTCCAACTGCTCAAACAAATCCACCAAAACCACATTCGAGAACAAAAATCCTTCTGGATCCGTCAGGCAAACGCGATCGGCGATCATTTCCACCCAACCTTTGTCAACGTAAGGTTGCAGTAGTTCCTGAACTTGCTGGACGATCGTCACCCCAAATTGCGCGATTAAGTCCGTTAGCTTCAGCCCCTCAGCTAGTCTAAGACCCAACATTAAGGTGTCTAGGAGAAGTTCTGAGGATGGGGGAGATGGGGGAGATGGGGGAAATGGGGAGGATGGGACAGATAAATTGACGGCTTCCCTACCTTCCTTATCGTCCTGACCTCCCTCACCCCTTACCCCCTGCTTCTCCACCCAGGCGTAATACTCCCAAGTCTTGCGAGGACGGGCGAAGCGATCGCCCTTCAGGTAACTGGTAGCTCCCATACCAAAGCCGTAAAATGGTTGATTGTGCCAGTAGACGCGATTGTGGCGACATTGATAGCCCGATTTCGCGTAGTTAGAAATTTCGTAATGGTCATAACCGGCGGCAGTTAATAGCTTTTGCGCCATTCGGTACATGTCTGCCGTGGTTTCATCCGAGGGTAGCGGTTGCAGTCCCGGCTTGTATTGGCGGCTGAAGGGAGTCCCCGCTTCTACGGTCAGGTCATAGCAGGAGATATGGGTTGGAGCCAGGGCGATCGCGCGTTCGAGAGACTCTTGCCAATCCGGTAAAGTTTGATAGGGTAGACCGGAGATCAAGTCCAGACTGATGTTTTGAAATCCGGCTTGATGAATCAGATCGATCGCGGCGGCAATATCCTCTGGAGTATGCGATCGTCCTGCTGCCGCTAACAAGTGAGCCTGAAATGCCTGGACTCCCAAGCTAACGCGATTTACACCAGCCGATCGATAACCTTTGACCTGGGCTAGATCAAACGTAGCGGGATCAATCTCCATTGAGATTTCGGCATCGGTGGCAATGCCAAACTGGCAATCGAGGGTTTGCAGAATCTGTTCTAACTGCTCAACCGCCAGCAAAGACGGTGTACCACCGCCAAAGAATATGGTCTTCAGAGCCTGATCCCCGGCTGGAGTTTGGCGAATTTCCTGACATACTATCTCCACATAATGAGCGATCGTGCCGGAATTACTGCCATTGATGCGATCGCCTCCGAGCGGCGGTTTATCACCAACTACCGCGATCGGAAAATCACAGTAATAGCAACGACGACGACAAAAGGGAATATGAACATAGGCAGATTGAGCAACCATATCACCTGTAGGCAAGGGCAGAAGAAACCCGGAGAGTATAATAGGGGCAGATTAACCTGACCACGAAACCACCATTCCCCAACACACTCAAAGTTATGCTTGATGCCGTCATTATCATTTCATTTATCCTGGCAGGGGCAGGAATTGGATTTCATGGCATTGAAGCTCTGCCCGGCAGTGCGCTTCAACAGGTCACAAATATTGAAGGACTGCGCTGGGTATCGGCTGGATTCGGGGCATTACTGGGTCTAGCAGTCGGCTTAAGTATGCAGACAGGCTATCGACGGCTAGAGAAACAAATCCGCACGATGCCTGCTGATATCTTACTCAGTCGATCGGTGGGGCTGGTGATTGGCTTGCTCGTCGCCAACCTGATGCTGGCACCCATTTTCCTGTTACCAATTCCGACGGAGTTCGCGTTTATCAAACCGCTAATTGCCGTTCTCAGCAGTTTATTATTCTCCTTTTCCGGCATGTCCCTGGCGGATACCCACGGGCGCGCCTTACTGCGGTTGATCAATCCTCATTCTGTAGAATCGATGCTGTTGGCAGAAGGGACGTTGAAAGCCGCATCCACGAAAGTTCTGGATACCAGTTGCATTATTGACGGGCGGATCGAAGAACTGCTAGCCACCGGATTTCTGGAAGGGCAAATTTTAGTGCCACAGTTTGTGTTAGCCGAGTTGCAGCAGGTGGCTGATGCCGCCAATGATCAGAAGCGAGTCCGGGGGCGGCGAGGATTAGATATTCTTAACCGAATTCGAGAAACCTATCCCGATCGCATTGTGATTCACTCGGCTGATTATGACGATGTGGCTACGGTAGATGCTAAGTTAATCCGGTTGGTACAGGAAATCAACGGCACATTGCTGACCAATGACTTTAATCTGAATAAAGTTGCCAGTGTGCAGCAGGTGCGGGTACTAAATATTAATGATTTAACCCAAGCCGTTCGTCCCAATTACTTGCCGGGAGACAGTATCGATCTGAAGATTCTGCGGGAGGGCAAAGAACCAACTCAAGGTGTGGGCTATCTGGAAGATGGCACGATGGTGGTGGTAGAAGAAGGTCGGAATTATGTCGGTGGTGAAGTCCAGGTGGTTGTCACCAGTTCTTTACAAACCTCGGCTGGACGGATGATCTTCGCTCGTCCTAAAGCTTTAGTTGCCTCGTAAACGGTTATTTGCTACTGCAACTGAGTTTTGGACACAATCCGGGTCTTTTTACGATCGGTTTCCGATAGCTCTTCGCCGGACTGTAGCCGCGTAGCATTCTCCTGTAACACCGTTGCCGCTCCCTGATCGCCCATTTGAATGGCTGTTTTCGCTGCCGTCTGTAACATTGTTGCTGCTCCTACGCGATCGCCCTGGAGTAACTTGGCTTCGGCAATCTGAGTTTGCCGATATTTAGCCAACGCCAAAATGTGCTGCTGCACTTCGGGATTGGGATCGGGCTGAAACGGGCTAACAAAGTTGGCAGTGACAGGTAAGGGGGGAGAGAACAAATTGTGTTGCCCCAAAGCTGGATCATCGTAACGTACTTGTACCAGAGCAATCTGTCGCGATCCCGGTAACATTTGGCTCAAGTAAGCATTGATCAGCACCACTCGCGGCACATCAATCATCAAATCACCTAAGCGCACCATATACCAGCCCGATTCTTGATGAACAGATAACTCGATCGTGTCGGGAGCCACCTGGGCGATCGGTTTCATCGCCGCTAACCGCACTTCGGGAAACAACCGCACCATCAAGTGAGCGTTGGTTAACCCCACGGATTGTAAGCGGCTAAATAAGCGCTGAAACTCAGCAACGGCTTGTTCTGGCTGCTGAATAAATGCCATCGTGCCACCGCCCGCATCGGCAATCTGTTCCAGCACATCTTGATTCCACCGATCGCCAAAGCCCAAGGTATTTAAGGTGAGATTGTAGTCGGCGGCGAGTTTTGCCAGCTTCAGACAGCGATCGTTATCCCCATGTTCATTTTCGCCATCGGTGAGCAGAAATGCTTGCGAAATACTGTCCTGCTTGGTTTTTGCCAGTTCTTCAATCCCTAATCGCAACCCCTCGTCGATCGCGGTTCCCCCTTCTGCCTTGAGATGGCTGATTTGCAGCTTGATACTGGCAGGGCTGTCGATCGTCTGGTTCGGTACTAGCACCTTTGCCCGATGATCAAACACCACAATAGTAATGCGATCGCCCGGAGATAAGCGATCGACTAACCGTTGGGCGGCTTGCTTCACGGTATCGATCGGTCGCCCTGCCATAGAACCACTGTGATCCAGAATCAAACATAAGTTCAACGGCACATTGGGTCTGATCGACTCTGTGGCGATCGCGGAAATTGATACCGCTAATTGCCGTTGGCTCATGGACTGGGTTGCATCCACATTGGCATCGCTCAAAGCAGCCTGCAAACCGACTCGCATAGAACACTCCCGCAAAACTTGAACGCTAATTCATTAAACACACTCGCAGGTGATGCGATCGCGGATAACTGACTGCATTTGTGCGATTAATCTTTTCCTGGTCTGGGTTACACCCACCTACCCCATCCTTAGCATAAGCCAGTCTCCCGCCGAAATGCTGCAATTACCTCTGACACGCTACTATGTAGGAACAATACCGTTGTTTCGGTCAGAAGTCCCAGGCAAGACCCTGCTATGAATTCACCCATCCAAGCGGCTCAATCTCCTTACTATGGCGATGCCTATTTCCGCACACCGCCCCCCGATTTACCCTCTTTGCTGCTGAAAGAGCGGATCGTGTATTTGGGGATGCCCCTGGTGCCCGCTGTCACAGAACTAATTGTCGCAGAACTTCTCTATTTACAGTACGAAGACCCCGAGAAACCGATTCGGATCTATATCAACTCCACGGGAACGTCCCGCTATGACGGCGAACCGATCGGGTTTGAAACAGAGGCCTTTGCCATCTGCGACACCATGAGCTATATCAAGCCGCCGGTGCATACTATCTGTATCGGTTCCGCTATGGGGATGGCAGCCATGTTGCTTTCGGCTGGAACCAAAGGCTGTCGCGCTAGTCTGCCGAATGCCACGATCGTGTTGCACCAAACCAAGAGCTATGCCCGTGGACAGGCAACCGATATTCAAATTCGGGCAAAAGAAGTGCTGGCGAACAAAACCACGATGCTGGATATCCTGTCGCGCACAACCGGACAAACCCGTGAAAAGATCTCGAAGGACATGGATCGCCTCTTCTATATGACCCCACAACAGGCGAAGGAATACGGGTTGATCGATCGGGTGTTGGAAAGCGAAAAAGATTTGCCCAAACCCCTACCGGCTGGAGTGATTTAGAGGTTGTTTGAACAGTCAAACTAATGACCCGAACCGCCCCCCTAGCCCCCCGATGCTGGGGGGAACCGACTTCAAAGTTCCCCAGCATCGGGGGATTTAGGGGGCAAGTGCAAGGGCTTTAATCCCTTTAAACCATCCTCTTAACCTACTCTGACTTCATTACACAGAATTTCATCACTGGAGCTTTCCTATGCCTATTGGTGTCCCTAAGGTTCCCTACCGGATGCCCGGAGAACCCTATACTCAATGGATTGATATTTACAATCGCCTTTACCGGGAACGGATTATCTTCCTGGGTAAAGAGGTAGACGATGAGATCGCGAATCAAATTGTGGCGGTCATGCTTTATCTGGATTCCGAAGATCCCGGTAAAGACATCATTCTCTACATCAACTCCCCCGGTGGTTCTGTCACCGCCGGACTGGCAATCTATGACACGATGCAACACATCAAATCCGATGTGGTGACGATCTGTGTCGGTCTAGCCGCCTCCATGGGCTCATTCCTGTTAGCCGCCGGAGCCAAAGGTAAACGATTGGCTCTGCCCCACTCTCGGATCATGATTCACCAACCCTCTGGGGGCACCCGGGGTCAGGCAACGGATATTGAGATTGAAGCTCGTGAAATTATTCGCATCCGGCGACAACTGAACCAGGTGTATGCCGATCGCACCGGGCAAACGATCGAAAAAATCGAGAAGGATATGGATCGGGACTACTTCATGTCGGCTCAGGAAGCCAAGGAATATGGCTTGATCGATCGGGTAATTGAAACCTCGATTTCCTAACGCTCAATCCAACTCACAAATGGCAACAGGGTAATCTAATTGAACAATTTACCCTGTTGTTTTTTTATGGGGATGGAGTCGAGGTCAGTGCGGCGTAAGCCTGCTCCACAATATGCTGACCGCGCAAAAACCCGGTATTGGCTCCCGGACAAATCACTCGCAAGGTTTCCGGCGTAAATCGATCGCGTAAGGCTTGCACACTCCGTTGTTGTCTACCCCAATGAAAGGTTTTCGGAGTTCTAATCGGCATCAGTCTCCCTTGGGGATTGGGAAGCAAGTGTCGTCCAGAAAATAATCCGCCACCAAAGCGATCGCAATACAAGCAGGCTGAACCCGGAGAATGTCCCGGAGTCCAGATGGCTCGACTGTGATCACTCAACTGGAATTCCTGCTCAAACGTCGTCACGGTTAAACCGGGCAGGAGATAGGCTTCCTGTTCCTGAATCAGGATCTGGCAATTCAATTCCTGTTGTAACGTTTTCACCGATTTGCCAATCCCATTTCGGTGGGTAAAAAATAGCCATTGCACTCCACCCTTTTCCTGCAACCACGAGTGGGTAGCAGCATCCCACGGCGGACAGTCCACCAAGATATTGACCGTTTCGACAATCAGGTAAGCGGTTCCCCCTAAGGTGTCTCGATTCGGTGGAAAGGCAAATACAGAATAGGGGTGAGCAGAGTTTTCTTCCTGTAAAATTAAGCGAGGTTGCTTGGTGCGTGGCGCGATCGGGGGAGCCGAGGGGATAGAATCCGGGGATAGGTCTGGGGTCACGGGTCAAAAAAAGCGACTGAACAAACGTGGCGTAGAACGATAAGTCGGTGAGATTGGTAAGGTTTTTGGAAGAAAGTTTGCAATTTGACCAATGCCTTTTAAGATGTGATCTCTAAATCCCGATCGTTGGTAGCCACTAACATAGTGGTTGAGGATTTTCGGATGACCATCACCCAACTCAGGTAGATTCTGCAAACCGAAGCAAGACAAGGCACATGCAAGCGACAATCTTCCTGCTCTTTTTATTAGGGCTTACTACCTACCTTATCGTACAGCGTGTTTCAAGCATTACCCGCACTCCTACCTGGTTACTCTGGTTTGTGGCAATGCTACCTGCCTTTATTTGGAGCACCTGGATGCTGGTCAACCAGGGACGAGAGCGACCACCCGCCCAATTGGTGGTGATTCCCTTTTTCGTTTGCTTGTTGCTGTACTGGGGCTTAATTCAGTGGGGACGCATACCGCAAACGAGCAACTCCTCAGCCTCCCGAAATGGTGTCTCCTTAGAAGACGCTGACGATCGCTTGCCTGCCCTGCCCCCCGCCCGTCCGATCGATCGATCGGAGGAAGCCCATCTACAAACCTGTTTCCCCTGGTCAATTTACTACCTGCAAAATATTGAATATCACCATCAAGCGGTCGTTTGTCGAGGTCAACTTCGCAGTAAGCCTGAGGTCGCCTACCAAACCATTCGGGAAAATGTCGAACGGCACTTTGGCGATCGCTTTCTCGTGTTGTTTCAGGAGGGTGCCAACGGTAAGCCGTTCTTTGCCCTATTCCCAAATCCACGATCGCTGGAAGCCATCCGAGGTCTACGGCAGGCTACCACTCGTCCCCTGCTGGCGATCGGGCTATTAGTTGCTACCTTTTTCACCACCAATCTGGCATGGTTTGATCTAATCAAACAGCCCTTTTCCCTCACCAGCCTGTTTCAAGGTCTACCCTATGCGCTCACCTTGCTGACAATCTTGGGATCGCATGAACTAGCCCATTATCTGGCGGCACGTCGCTACAAAATTCGCGCTACCTTACCCTATTTCATCCCAGTTTTACCGCTCCCAATCCCGTTATTCGCCTTCGGTACGTTTGGAGCTTTTATCCAAATTCGCTCTCCCATTCCCAATCGTAAAGCACTGTTTGATGTGGGCATCGCTGGGCCGATCGTGGGTTTCCTGGTTGCCCTCCCGCTATTAATTTGGGGCCTGGCGCATTCGGAAGTCGTCGCTCTGGTTCAAAAACCGGATTTATTTAATTTCCAGGCACTTAGCCCTAAATTCTCGTTATTACTCACGCTACTGAGCAAGCTCACTCTAGGTAGCGCCTTAACCGCCGAAACGGGCATTAAAGTCCATCCCGTCGCCATCGCCGGGTGTTTAGGGATGGTCGTGACGGCATTTAACCTGATGCCCGTGGGTCAACTGGATGGCGGTCATATTGTTCATGCCATGTTTGGGCAACGCATTGGGGCATTAATTGGGCAAGTCTCTCGAATTCTCCTTTTGTTACTGTCTGCCTCACAACCCCATTTATTACCCTGGGCGATCGTTCTGTTTTTCATTCCCGCCCGAGATGAACCGACCCTCAACGATGTCACTGAGTTGGATAATCGCCGCGACCTTTGGGGCTTGATTGCCCTCGCCATTTTGCTATTAATTATTCTGCCGCCGCCCGGATTCTTAACTAATCTGTTTCAGCTTTAGCCGCAAACCTGCTAGCACCAGCCCCCTGTAGACTTCCCAGTGCATCAGGTGACAGAATCCAACGGCGCGGTTTGCTCAAAGGCTTGCTTCAGTTTGGGTAACAAAGCTTCAACATACTCCGGCCACCCCACAACGATTGTCTGGTGATGCGTCAGGGTATCCAGATCGATCGCCTCTGGAAAGAATTGCAATGGTTTCCCATCCAGATCACAACAGACTAACCCAGCGGCCTGCGCTAAGGCGATCGGTCCGGTCGTGTCCCACAACTTCACGCGTCGATTTAGATAGGTATACAATCCGGCGCGACCACAGATCACTTCTAACACCTTCAGCCCAAAGCTACCCAGGGAATAAAACCGAGCGGCGGGAATCAGTTCGGCGATCGCCTGTCCATACCGCAGTTGATCTCGATAACCCAGCACGATCGGGCAGGCATGGGGATTTAAGGCAGGAGGCTGTACGATCGGCAAGGTCATCTCTGGATAATCGGCGATCGCTTGAAACAAGCCCCAATTAGCCCCCCCGTAATACATCTGATCCGACGTTGGTGCATATAACCAACCGGCGATCGGCTGATACTCCTGAAGTAACCCAACCATCACCGCATAGTCGTGCTTACCATCAATAAAATCTTCAGTGCCGTCTAAGGGATCAATGCACCAGAAGCGGGAATAATTCACCTGAAATTGTTGCCGTGACTTGGCGTTCTCTTCCGTAATCACGCCATCATCGGGAAACAAGCTAGAAAAAGCTGCCGAAAGTTGGCGATCCAGCGCCGCATCTACAGTCGTGACATAATCTTCTGGACCTTTCTGGAACACTTCAAACTGGTTGGCAGTGAGTGGCTTGATCTGCTGACCACAGTGCCGAATAATATGCCGAATCTGTCGATCGAGATCAGGCGAAATTGCATTCATTACAGAGGTTGCTAAATTGAGCCGGACTTATCCACAATACATCCCAACCTCTACACTTGGGGACATGAAAAAACGGGCTAACCCAAGAGGTTAACCCGCTAGTTTGGGAACGCGTAGGGGGACTACTTTTGTAGTACCAATTTGACGTTAGCGTTTTGCAGACCCGGCCGCTTAACTTCAGCCAGAGTCTTGTTCACAGCGTACTTCTGGTTGATCGAGTTGATCAGTTCAGTTTGGTTATGGCGCTTCGCAACGCCCCATAGATCTGCGATCAAATCAAAGGAACCGTCCGCATTGCGAGACCAGCCCAGATCATACTCGCCTTCCAGAACAGCAACGATGTCAGCCCGAACCCGCTGTCCGTTGTAGCCACGGACATCAGCTTCCGACTTCACCGAGATACCCAGATCACGCAGCGAAGACTTCAGGATTTCAGCATCAGTGATCTTGGTACGCAGAGTGCTAAAGTGAGACATTTGGGGTTTCCTCCTGTAGAGAGTTGAGAACAACGTTTAGTTATCGAATGCCTAACAGCCAGAAGCTATTAGTAGTTGAGACTGCTAGCAAGTTGCTAGCCTTTCCTCCTGTTGGGAGCAGGAGAAAGCTTTTAGAACTCCAATCGCTGATATTCAGCGACCGAAGCGGCAGCCGGTCTAGCCCGTTGACGTGCCCAATCGCGCAGGGCGGTCACTTGTTCGCTCATGGTCTTCGAGAGCGGTTGGGTTGCCTTCACGGCCGCAATAATATCGAGTTGGGTAAACTCCCGGTCTTGGGCAAAAGCTTCGTACATCGCCGCAATCAACGCTTGCTCAATTTCTGCCCCTGAGAACCCATCACTCACATTTGCCAATTGGTCGAGATCAAACCGGGAGGTGTCCCGCTTCCGCTTGGAAAGGTGAATCTTGAAAATTTCCTGACGTTCTTCGGCATTGGGGAGGTCAACAAAGAACAGTTCGTCAAATCGTCCCTTCCGGAGGAATTCTCCCGGCAGACGCTCGACTCGGTTCGCGGTTGCCATCACAAACACGGGAGAGGTTTTCTCCTGCATCCAGGTCAAGAAGGAACCAAAGATCCGGCTGGATGTGCCACCATCGGAGTCTGCTGAACCAGCACCGCCAGCAAAGGCTTTATCCAGTTCATCAATAAACAGGATTGCCGGAGAAATTGATTCGGCGGTCTTCAGGGCATTGCGGAGATTGGCTTCCGATCGCCCTACCATCGAACCATCATAAACCCGACCCATATCCAACCGCAGCAAGGGTAGTCCCCAGAGGCGAGAGGTCGTTTTGGCAATCAACGATTTACCACAACCCGGAACCCCCAGGATCAGCATCCCTTTGGGTTGGGGCAGACCGTACTCCCGCGCCCGTTCCGTAAAGGCATTGGAGCGTTGCTTCAGCCAGCGTTTTAGTTCCTCTAAACCACCCACCGAGTCGATTGTTTCGTCTTCCTCGATATATTCCAGAATGCCGTTGCGTCGAATCAGTTGCTTTTTCTCAGAGAGAACAATGTCTACTTCTTCCTCGGTTAAGCGACCTGCCGTAACATAGGCTTTGCGATAAACCTTTTCTGCCTCGTCCTTGGTTAGCCCAAGCGCCGCTTTGAGCAATTTTTCGCGAATATCTGTAGTAATTCGACGATTGCGTACCTGTTCCAACTGCTGGGACAAGACTTGGTTTAGCTCTCCCATGCTGGGCATCGGGAAGTCTAGAACAGCAATCTCCTTTTCTAGTTCAATCGGAATCTCTTGAACCGGAGACATTAAAATAATAGTTTTTTGAGTGCCTTTGAAACTTGAGATCGCATCCCGCAACCAGCGAATCACTGGGGCTGAATAGAATGGATGCAAGTCTTTGAAGACAAACAATCCTGGATCTCGTTGCCGCGTCACCCATTCGATCGCCGCTTCGGGAGAGACTGTATTGTGCTGAGTGACACTCCGAGGTTGACCATACTCAACAATCCCGTGAGTTACTGTCCAAAGGAAGACCCGACGTTGGGGTTTACCCTGTTGCGCCAACATTGAAATCGTCTGCTCTGCTCGTTCCTCTTCCGAGGTGACGAGATAGATCAGCGGATATTGGGCTTGAATCAGGATGCTGAGTTCTTCTTGCATAACATCAACCCACTTAGAAGACGGTGCAGACGCTTAGGTTTTGGATATTCCTAGCGGTCAACGGCATGGGGAGCGATCGCAACCCGATCCAGAAATCATTCAGAGTTAGCAGGGAACGAGTTCCCCTTCTCCCTGAGAGTCGGCGTTGACAGAACCAACTCTAGACACTTTTTCTACCGCAAGGCTCTCTTCGATTAAGACGTTCGACTGATCGCCGATCGAGGTCATTTCGCCGTCTCGAAGGACAACATGGGTATGACACTCTGGGCAACTGTAGACTCGGTGCGCTTGCCCATGTAAGGACAATTGCTCGACCACCTCCGGGTGTGACAGGTAGAAGACAATCGCTCGCTGAGCAATATCAGTCATCGTTTCAGAATCAACCGCAGCGCGGATCTTCAGTTGGCGATGTAGCTCATGCGGGAGGTACAGCGTGACTTTGTGCTTCTCTTCTCTGTGCTTCTCTTGCATATAACTCTCAGTCTGTTTACCCGGGTATGCATGTCAGCATATCGAGCCGAATCAGTGCTGTCAAGATGCTAAACCGTCTTGCCGTCAATATCGTTACATTCGTTTACACAATTCTGGAAAGCGTCTGCCCACCGATAGATCTAGCTCCTTTCTCGTCAGGCAATTCCCTCTACCATGAGTTAGATCGACGGACAAACAAATATCTCAACCTGGCGTAAGCGACCTCAAGCAATATCGGGGGGTAGGTTTGTAGGTGCGGATTGGAGTTGTTGGAGATAGGTCTGAATTAGGACTTGAGCTTCTTGGCGCTGAATTTCCGTCCCGATCGTGGTATTGCCCGGTGTCTCGAAAAAGATCACACTATCAATCACGTCCACAGCTACAAGCTGGAATAGGATATGGGTGACTGGAATCGGCAGCGCGATCATTTGGGGATCCTTGAGGATATAGGGACCTGCTGCCACATCCTTTAAAGTTGGATACGCATAGATCACTTGTTTCAATAGATCAGCCTGGGTCTGGTGCGCGATCGTCGTCACTGCCCAATTGCCATCCAAAGTTTGCACAATGTAATATTCTGGGTGGCGTAATCGTGTGGCTAATTGCTTCAAGACAGGGGCGATCGCCGCTACTACCGCCGGGGTTGTACCATCCTGAGGCGCTTCATCAATCAGGGTTTGCAGTTGTTGATCTAAGTCCGTCATTGTAATTTACCTGTGAATTTATTCACTTCTACCCCATTCTGATCTAGACGCTGGAAAGGGATTGTTGCCAAAATTAAGGAGCTAACTCACTTTATTTCTGTTATCGTGTGGCGTTAAACACTGTAGGGGAAATCTGCCAAAGCGTGGAGGCAATTCTTCAACTATTGCTGAATGAGCTTAAGCAGGCAACAAACGCTTCTAAGCAGAATTGCCGGGATGTGGCAGAGCGCCTATCCCAGGAAGTCATTCGGATTTGTTCTGAAAGTAAGCGGATTCAGTCGTCCGGTGATGTGGAATCCTGGGCAATCACCTTAGCGAAACACCGCTTAGAGCAGTGTATCAAGTACTATAACCTTGGTTCCGAGCCGGGACGGGTAGAGCTTCATAGCACCCTGAGCGCTGTGGTCTATCGCTACATTACCCCGCCCAAAACTCAATCCAGTTATCAAACTCGTTTGCCCCTGATCGAAGATTTTCTTCAGGGGTTTTACATGGAGGCTTTAAATGCCTTCCGGCGGGAAAACCAACTGCCTGCTACCTATCAGCCCCGCACCCTATTGGAACTGGCAGAATACATGGCGTTTACCGAGCGCTATGGCAAACGGCGGATTCCCCTACCTGGTCATCGCAATCAACAGTTAATTATTCTGCGGGCACAAACCTTCTCGCAGCAACAACCGGCTGAAACGCCCGTCGATATAGAACGGGCAGCAGAAGGAGTCTCTGGTGAGACAGATACGCCGTGGAATGCCGCCTCCATGCAGCAAGTACGGGAACAGATGGTTGCCCAGGAACCAGATCCACCGGAGGATACGCTGCGGCATCAGGTGATCGAGGAATTGCTGGCATATCTCAAAGAACGGAATCAGGAAGACTGTGCCGACTATTTCATCCTGCGCCTTCAGGATCTGCCTGCCAACGAAATTGAAGTGATTTTAGGCTTAACCGCTCGACAACGGGATTATTTACAGCAGCGGTTTAAATATCATCTGATTCGCTTTGCGCTGTCCCACCGATGGGAATTAGTACACCAGTGGCTAGAAGCTGATTTAGAACGCAATTTAGGGTTAACGCCCCAACAATGGCAAACCTTTCAAGCCCAACTGGAACCCCTGCAACAGCGATTACTGGAACTGAAGCACCAAAAATTAGCCGATACCGCGATCGCGCAAACCTTGGGCTGCTCCATGTCGCAGGTGCAGAAACAGTGGTTTAAACTTTTGGAACAAGCGTGGGAAATTCGTAACTATTTAGTATCCGGAGGAAGTGCATCGAGTGATGAATAGGAATCTGTACCATGAATCGTGATTTAGAGGCGTTTCAGAGACAATTGCTCAAGCTGGTGCAGGATTTAATTCCCCCATCCGCTTCAGCAGAAGCCGCCGAGGCACATCCACCTCTGGGGCAGGAGGGGAGTGGGCAACCCACCCTGGATGCACCGCAGGCGTTGACTTCGCAGGGTGTGAATTTGCCAACCTCTAATCCTCATGGAGCTGTAATTCCCTCCCATCAGGGAGATTCTTTACTCGAACTTGGAGACATACCCGCTGTGCAAGAACGTTTTCAGGCTTTGTTGAAACATCGGCTACAAAGCGAAATCCAAAAAAATCCCCCGCTATTTCCCTGGGAAAGCGAAATTCATGACTATGAATCTAGCCGCCCCATGACCAATGCGATCGGCGCAGAACGATCGCCCGATGCGATCGCCACTGGACTAGGTGCAAAAACTCCAGCCCTGATGTGGCTGCGGCAATTAGACCAGTTGGAATTGCCGATCCAGGTGCCGCAATCGGTTCTGGCTCAGTTACTTACCCAGTGTCAGGATGTGGTGCGATCGTCCCTGCGGGAAGGGGCCAAACTGGTGCGTGCCGTGGAAGACCTCTTCCCTGGGCAAGCCGATTCCTTAAACTATTTGGCTGGATTAGTCATAACTTCCCCCGCCCGGTCTGGTTCTAGAGGCCCGATTACCAGCCCCAATGCCAACTTCCCTGGCAGCTATGAAACGGCTGTCCCGGCGCAGCAAATGGTGTTATCGCTATTAGCCGCCCGAGAAATCCTCAGCACATTAACCTTAACTGTCTCGGCAACGCAGTCTGTGGTCGATCGGCAGTGGTTAACTGAACTGGGAACACTCAATTTGCACGTCGAGTATGAGACATCGGCGGCAACCCCGAGTGTGCGGATTCAGAGTACCTTACCCTGTGGTGGGAGCTTAACCCTTCAGGACAATGAACAGCAGTCGATCGCCCGTCGCCCTAATGCCGGGAATTTGAGTGTGGAACTGTTTGGCTTGCAGCCTGATCAGTTCTATGTGCTGGACGTTCAATTAAATGAACTGGAGCAAACCACGCTCACGTTTGTGATTCAGGCGATCGCTGCTTAATTTGAGGATAGGTGCTACTTGACCCAGTAGCTAAGGGTAAAGACGTGCCACGCAGGCAAAAAGTTCCATCATCAGGGTTGCCGTTTCTTGATAACGGATTTTGATTCAGGATTGAATGCTTGAGCGAGCAAAACCGCATTCTGTCCCATCAAACGATGGGTAAGATGGATCTACGGCGGTTTTCTCCTGGATCACGATATGCGCTCTGGATTAATCTGCCTGAACCGTGTGGCATACTCTTTAACCTCTAGCTGGACTGCTCATGTCTCGTGTTTCTGAGATGGCATCTCGACGATCGCACCCGATTTCCGCTCACCTCTGGCAACGGCTAGAATCATCACCGTTACCGGAACCCGAAGAATCCCTGCTGTTAAGAATCCTGACCCAGACGATGGTGTTAGTAGGGATTGTGGCGACGGATGTTGCCGCTTCTACGCAAATGAGCCTCTGGGCAATTCCCTTTAGTATTGCTGGAGCCTACTGGAGCTGGCAGACACGACGGAAGCGGAATGTCGCTACCAAATTTTGTATCGCGATCGGGATGCTGCTGGCACTTGCCGGTTTTTTTGTCGGCATCCGGGGACAACTCAACGATACTCGGTTAGTCTTGGCGGAACTGCTGGTGCAGCTTCAGGTATTACATAGCTTCCACATGCCGCGTCGTCAGGATTTAGGCTATTCCATGATGATTGGCTTAATTCTGATTGGCGTTGCCAGTACCCTCAGTCAAACGATGAGCTTTGGGCTATTGCTGCTGGTATTTCTAGCGATCGCCCTGCCAGTATTGGTACTGGACTATCGATCGCGGTTGGGGCTGATTGGACAAGCCTACAAAGCGCCGCTGAAACGAGCCGGGTTATCGTTCCAACGCCTGGGTATCTTCTTTCTGGTCATTTTGACCCTGGGCTTAACAATTTTTCTGTTGATGCCACGCCTGCCGGGATACCAACTCCGTACTTTTCCCGTCAGTGCCCAAATTCAACAGGATTTCGATGATAGTGCCGAAATTATTAATCCAGGCTATGTCCGGACGGGAGATGCCACAAAAGGGACAGGTGCCGGGACTGGGCAAGGGCAGGGGCAGGGCTTTGGGCCCGGTGAAATGGATAAGACCTTTTACTACGGGTTTGGTAGCCGGATCAATCAAAACCTGCGGGGCGAGATGGAACCCAAGATCGTTCTGAGAATTCGATCGCAGGCAGAGGGCTACTGGCGGGTATTGGCGTTCGATCGCTATCTAGGGCAGGGTTGGGACATCTCCCGCAATAATGAAACCAAAACCCGTACTCGCCCGGTGTGGTCCTATCAATTCTTTTTACCCCGTCCGATTACCGTCACCCGCACGAAGGAAGTAGTCCAAACCTATACAGTGGTGTCGGAGTTACCCAACTTAATTCCGGCATTAACCCATCCCCGGGAACTCTATTTCCCTACCCAACAAATTGCCATTGATCCAGTTGGGAATTTGCGATCGCCTTTGGGTTTGCTGGAAGGGTTGACGTATACCGTGATTTCGGATGTGCCCTATCGCGATCGCACCCGATTGCAACAAGCTCCCACGACCTATCCTCAAGAAATTCGGCAGGATTATCTGGATGTGCCTGCCAAAATTCGCGATCGGGTACGGCAGCGTACCGAAGAGTTATTAGCCACCTCCCCCAAACCCATTACTGCGCCCTATGAACAGGCGTTATTCCTGGCACAAGCCCTGAAGCAGCGCTACTCGATCCAGCCCGATTTACCTTTCCTGGCGGAGAACGAGGATTTGGTCGAGGCATTTTTGTTCAAGTATCAAGGCGGCTATCCCGATCACTTTTCAACCACATTAACCATCATGTTGCGATCGATCGGGATTCCGGCGCGGCTGGCAGTGGGCTTTGCTCCGGGTCAGTTTAATCCATTTACAGGATTGTATGAGGTACGCAATACCGATGCCTATGCCGTCACAGAGGTCTTCTTCCCGAAATATGGCTGGTTTGCCTTTGATCCGATTCCCGGTCATGAGTTAATTCCCCCGTCGATCGAGGAAGATCAGACTTTCAGCGTCCTTCAGCAATTCTGGCAATGGGTGGCTGGCTGGCTGCCGTCCCCTGTTACCAGCGTACTGGGACGGATATTTGGCACGATCGGCAACTGGATCATGGGCATCATTGCCTGGATCATTGGACAGTTCTACCGAGGCTGGGTCGGTCTGTTTACCTTGCTGCTGGCTGGCAGTGGCTTAGGATTTGCCGGGTGGCTGGGCTGGCAAGGGTGGAAGCGCTGGCGGTATCGTCGCTGGTTAGCCAAACTGCCACCAATGGAAAGCTTATATCAACAAATGTTAAGCCGATTAGCCCAGCAAGGATTTCGTAAGCACTCCGCCCAAACCCCCCTGGAATTTGTCCAACGCGCCCAAGCACACCAAGACCCGGAACGGGCTGCCGCGATCGCCGACATTTCCCACGCCTATGTCTCCTGGCGATATGGTGGGCAAACCCCTAACCTGCTGCAACTTCAGCAACGGCTGGCGGAATTAAGACCCCGACTGAAACGCTAAACACTACGATCATGACCCACAGTATGCCAAGCTTAGAAGCGGTGTGAGCTTGGGCGATCGCGGCGTAACAGCATGAAAGTTGGACAACATTACTTAGTTCTGGTGAGCATTCTGCTGACGGGCATGGCGTTGCGCTTCTGGAATTTGGATGCCAAACCCATCTGGCTCGATGAGGTGATGACGGCACTCTTTAGCCTGGGGCGCAGTTACAACGATGTACCGTTAGAATCACTGTTTTCCCTCACCCAACTCGATCAACTCTTTGCCCTCCAACCCCAAACAACCTGCGCCCAAATTGCCACCACGGTGTCTGAGCAGTCTGTTCATCCACCGTTATTTTTTTGCTGGTTACATCGTTGGCTGGTCTGGATTGATGGACTATCCACCTCCTGGCTGTGGAAGTTACGTGCCTTCCCGGCATTGATTGGGGTCATGGTGATCGCGGCGATGTATGCCCTGAATACTACGTTATTCTTCCCCCGCGCCGGATTGCTGGGAGCCGCCGTGATGGCAGTTTCGCCGTTTGCGGTCTACCTATCCCAGGAAGCACGCCACTATACATTGCCTATGTTGCTGGTGATCCTGGCGTTATTAGGGCTGTATCAATTACATCTGGATCTGCTGCATCGCCAGTTCCGACCGTTGGTGTGGCTGGGGTGGATTGCCGTAAATAGCCTGGGCTTTTACGTGCATTATTTCTTTTTACTGGCAGTGGTGGCTCAGGTCGGAACGCTAATTCTATATGGATTGGGACAACCGCCGCTCCAGCTTTCTCTTAAACGATCACTGGGTAACGCCGATCGCCCACCCCCTTTCAAACGACGAATGCACTCCTGGTTCACTCGGTTGCCTGTGATTGCACCACCCGGATCACCGCTCACTCGCTACCAATGGACGGCGATCGCCCTAGCCACCACGGGGATTGGGTTAACCTATGTGCCCTGGTTGCCGACCCTATTCCAGCACAGCGATCGCCCCGAAACTCATTGGATCAATTTTTCCGAAAGCCTGATCGAACGGCTCACCGCCTTAGTGCAGCTACCGCTAGGCTGGATTCCGATGGTGATTGCTCTGCCAGTTGAGCGCCAACCCTTAGAAATGACGATTTTCACATCGGCAATCATGGTGCTGTTTGTCCTCTGGTTAGCCAGATATGCCAGTGGCAAGCTGAAACGGTTATGGCAATTGCCGGAAACTGGTTTGGCAACCTGGATGCTTCTCACATTCATCAGCCTGGTGCTATTGGAATTTGTCGTGATTGTGATGGTTTTAGGCAAGGACATTACCCAAGTACCCCGCTATCACTTCATCTACTTTCCGGCGGTCTGTGCCCTGTTGGGAGCCTGCTTGAGTGGAGCCACACGCCACGATCGCCAAACTATTGTCACCATGCTTGTAGTGGGCATATTGAGTAGTAGTCTGGTTGTGACCAATCTCACCTTCCAAAAACCCTACAGCCCAGAGTTAGTGGCGGAACACATGAGTCTGGTGCCACCCATCCCTCGGTTAATTAGCGTTGGCTACAGCAATTATCAAGATGTTGCCCTGGGCTTAAGTATTGCCAATACACTCCACGATCGCACGACCCGCCAAACAAATGCTCCCAGCAATGATTCCCTGATCTTCCTCTCGCGATCGCAAACTTATCGCCACGTCTGGCAGGAGCTATCGCGCTTATCGCCACCTGTCCCATTTCCATTTGATCTTTGGGTCGTAGGTCGCGGCATGAAACGCAAAGGCTATCCACCCGCGCTCACCCTCCCCGATCGGGACACCGTTGCCAAACCCTGTTTCCGCGATGAAGCTCATTATTATCGGCAGGGAGTGCCCTACCAACTCTATCGCTGCCTGCCCTAGACAGGTTCGTATCAATCGCGCTTCACTCATCCAACTGCCAGGGATCTTTGGTGTAATCCTCATCCAAAATTTTCTTCGGACGCATGACTAAAATCACCTGTCCCAACACCGATGATTCGGGAGCTTGCTCAAACCACTGGATCTGTAGCTGCTCATTTGCTTCCACAATGAAATAACGATCGCGTTGCCATTCTCGCTGTGCCCGATCAATCACCACTAACACTTCTTCGGGTTGTCCCGGTAAAGGAGTGGGTAACGCCTCACTGTCACATAACACCGCGATCGGGTCTTCTGCCATCAGAATCACCTGCCACCCAGGTACCGCCACCCAGGCTCCCGTTCCAGAAAACTGCACAACTTGAAACACCCCTACCGAATCGACAAACGGCACAGCTTGGAAATCCGCTTTGGTCAGGGGTAATTTTCCAGCGATCGCGAGAATTCGGGGCATTTCCTCAGCCGACTCGGGACGATAGATCGGCAACAAAGGGGCTGGAGCCGCCGGAGTCACTGTGAAGTCGGTCAACAGTTGTTCAATCTGCTTACGAGCAGTGTCGCTATGAACAAACCGTAAGCCTCTAGCAATTAACCGCGATCGTTCTTGCAAATCGGATTTCTGCCGCGCCAGTTTCCAGGTTTGATAGGCGATCGCATCACCGGCATGATTGGTGAACCCATCCGGAATTTTGCCTAACCGGGAAAAGTCTTTTAGCGCTTTCGCCACCTCATGCGCCTCATCCATATCTAATTGTTGCGCCAGGGCTAATTCTGCCGCCGCTACCCGATCTGCCTGGGTGAGAATGCGAAACTCATACAATACGTCGCTACCTTTGTAGCCAAAATGGTTCAGCGTCGCATCACTGGCATTGCCAGCCACCAGACTATCGTAGACCTGAGCCGCGACAATAATCTGGTTTTGTTGAATCGGCTCGAATCCCGTCTCCTCAAAGATGGTTTGCGGATCATAACCTGCTTTTTGTAGCGTCTGACAGGCTTTTGCCCACTCGACCCAACTCCCTTGTTTGCGGCGCAGCGATTGCACCAACTCACCCAGCGATCGCTGCAAGTCGGTGGTAATTTCATCGGGTGGCTGATTGGCAGGGTCAAATTCTGGTGAACGATCGGTCATAACGCTATGGGTGACATCTTTTTCACTCTACCGCGATCGGTCAATCCCGTTTCAGGTCAATTCGCGATCGCTTTAATTCACAAGTTGTCCGCTGTTTACCACCCGATGATCCCTCTAACTTTCAAAAGATAGTTGACGAATGACGATTCTCAAGGCATGATAGTAAACGCATCACGGGGTTATAGCTCAGTTGGTAGAGCACCGCAATGGCATTGCGGGGGTCAGCGGTTCGAATCCGCTTAGCTCCATTCTTAATTTTACTGACCTGCCGAGGTTAGTGCGCCGCAACAAGTTGTCTTCCATTAGTATCTCCATTTCGGATCTTGCCTCTCCTGAATGTGCGTTTGCACACATCGCTTCTTCAGTTTAAAGTACGGCTTGCCTCTCTATGTATCCAAAACCAGCATGGAAACTAGCTCACTTCCACCAAAATACAACAGCCGATCACGAAGCAATCTGCCAGTAGTGGCGATGCCATTGCAGGGCATCAATTCTCGGTTGATACTCAAGTTGGGTTGGCATCAGGATTTGTTCTCCATGAAACTCTCGGATTGACTTGGTATCCATTGGTGTCTCTTCATAGAAGCGATCGCTAGGTACAACAATTCTGTAGTGGTCATCGATGCCAAACCAACCGTGGTCAAATGCCCAATGGTGGTTTTTGCAGAGAGAAATGCCATTATCAAAGCGATCGTCCCGAAATTCAGAAAACGGCTTGATGTGGGCACCATCTACAATGTTTTGATTATCTTGACTAATCACTTTCAGCTTACAGAACACACAACGTTGTTCATAAAGCGAGACAACTACCCTTCTAAAGGCTGCATTTCTGATAAAGATTTTTTCTTCATTCTTTAAATCTTCTACTTTATAGACTGCTCCCCCTTGTGCAGCAAGCTGATGCTGAACATTAGCGAATTCATCGATTTCATAGAGTTCTTGAAGCTGGATTTCTTGATGAGGAAACCAGGTTTGCATCAAAATACTCGCTAGTTGCAGTCGTGTCACAGGAGATTGCAGTAGCTCAAATAGTTCAGGATCGGTATAGGCATATCTCACCGCATTTCGCAGAGCCGACAAGCTTGGTTTGATCGAGGTCAGGCTACCCTCATAGCTCAGATTAGGAGCCAAGTGCCAAAATTTATCGCCCGTCAAATGAAAGAACGGCAGCGCAATATTTGACTGATGATGGGTTGTGACTAAACTCGACCAGTATTTCAAGAAAGTCGCAATCAGTTCTGGAGAAAGGTAAATCTGATTGGTCTGAATGTTCCTCTGTTCGATCAGTTCTATTACCGCTAGCAAGAGAATCGGTTTGTGCGGAGCGCTCACCCCATGATTTCGGTTAACGTTGAGCTTCGCAAACTTTCTAGCGTAGTAATTCAGGTCTTTTTGCATCGCTGGTGATTAAGTTCCTCGTAGCCATCTCCAAAATACGCAGGGGAATCTTGAAACCCATCAGCTTGTTAGATTTCTTTAACCAAGCGTTCGCTGTTGAACTTTTGGTCAAAGATTGCTCTTAACTGTAAAGAGATCGAACCTTGCCTAAGATTTAGAATTGAAACTGATTTGCAGATCGCAGGGGGAAGCGGTGATACCAAACTTGAGTGAGGCAAGCATTCGTCACCCCACGATCGCGCAATCATTTGAACGGGGGCAGGGTTATTACCGGGCTGGTTCAGTTTATTCTCTGATTCAACGCGGCGATCGCTTACTTGCCAGGGTTGCAGGCAGTGAAGCAACCCATACCCATAAACACAAGCTCATTGAAAAAGCTCTGTATGGCATTTTGCGTCCTGCTGAATCTAGCCATTGGGGATACCAGATTGCCAGAGACTATGCTGAACGGTATGGGGCACGATACATGCAGAGCCTCATTCCCGAATCGGCACCGATGGCTGAGGATATTGCTAACTTCTGGAGTCAGTATCATTTTGGAGAACCTTTGAACGAATGGCTGAGTCGTCAAAAAAGCCACTCAAAAGCATCTCGAAAGAAGTCGTAAATGATCAAGCAGTCCTAGGAATAAACCGTTAAACGATCGGAAGATATGGAAATCGAAATGGTGAGCAAAAAGCACTCAAACAGATCTTTCGATCGTGGGGAGCATTTCCTCAATGCGTTAACGCACCAGGAAAAAGCTATAAAACAAAGGAATTAGGTTGATATGAATGTAAAAGTCATCATTGACATTGATACTCCACCTAAAGAGAAAGACCTTGATAACTTGAGAAGGGCAGCATCCAAGCTGACAAATAATCAAAAAAGCATAACAGTGCAAACGGCTCAAACAGACAATCGCATTTCCCTGCTCACCAGTTTCACCATGAGAACGACTGCTCAGTACAAAGTCATTGATGATATTTGGAGTGAGTTTAACTTTTGGACGTTTGATCTTAAAGGCTATCAGAATATGAGTGTTTCATTTCCTAAATGAGCAGGAGAAACTTTCAATGAGCGAGTATCAATATTACGAATTCCAGGCGATCGATCGCCCCTTGACCAAACAGGAGCAGGACGAAATCCGCAAGCTCTCTAGCCGTGTCCAACTCACACCCAATCAAGCCATATTCTTGTACAACTATGGCGACTTCCGGGGCAATTCAGAAAAAGTCCTAACCCAGTACTTCGATATGATGTTCTACATCGCCAACTGGGGCACCTGGCGACTGATGTTTCGGTTTCCCAAGGCGATCGTTGACCCAAACTGGTTTCAGCCCTATGACCTTCCCGACACAGTAACCGTCTCAACAACATCTCAGTACATGATTCTGGATATTCAAATTACTGAGGAAGAGGGGATCCGAGGTTGGCTTCAGGGAGAGGTATGGATGCCACGGCTACTGCCGCTTCGAGATGAACTGTTGAACGGCGATTTGCGACTACTGTATCTGGTTTGGCTGCGAACAGCCCCCTATCTTGCAGAAGATACGTTGGAAGCTGATCCCGTTGAACCTCCCATTCCGCCCAACTTGGACAAGCTGTCTGAGTCACTCCAAGCATTTGTCGAACTGGTACAACTTGATCCGGATTTAGTTGCGGCGGCAGCTCAGGCAAGCGATCGTCAACCACCGATCGCCCAGCCACCTCTGGAAAACTGGTTAAAAAAACTATCAGCAAGCGAGAAGCAGGAATTTTTGCTGAAACTGGTGCGACGAGAACCCCATGTTGATCTGCAACTGATTCACCGCTTAAAGGAACTCGCGGGCGCAACTCAATCTGCACCTCAGTCGAACTCAGGCCATCGGCGGTTTTCTGAGCTGCAAGCGATCGCTGGAGGAATCAAACACAAGCGACACCAAAAGGAACAGGGTACTGCCAGAAAAAAACGCATTAAGGAACTGGAAGCCCTGGCACCGAAAGCAGCCCAGACCTGGAAGCGAGTGGTCGAACTGATTGAGTTGAAGCAGTCTAAACCTTACGATGAAGCCACTGCTCTCCTCAAAGACTTGCGCGACTTAGCAGAACATCAAGGACGATTGCCCGAATTTATCCAGCAGTTTGACCAGCTGCAATCAAACTACCAAAACCGTCCCGCCCTCATGGCCCGATTCAAAACCATCAAAGGGTAATCTGAAAACGAGTGACTTGACCAACTCATTCACCTCTCAAGGAGTTGATGACAACAAATGCTAAGGATCGAGAGTAACGGTAAGGGTTTTATTTTGAGGTAAATACGTAATGTTGAGATTAATTTTTAAGTTTAGTCCTCTAAAGCTAGGATCAAGGACAAACTGGTAGTCATTTAGGTTGGAGCTACCGTATTGATTCAGAAACCGAATCAATTTCCAAATTTCCTGAGGATCGATATTAACAGCCATCATCGCTCTTAGTGGTTGAATGGTTAACTTAACTGATTGCCCCCTTGATTTTGTTACTGAAGCGACGATCGCACTTCGCCGCTTTAACTCACGTGGGGCGATCGCACATCTTCTAACAATGGGGACGATCGCGGATTAAACAGTAATCCTCAAGTTGTAACTAGTTACGCTATTTACGTTGACGTTTTAGTAATCGTCAATAATGCACCAACAATGATTTTCCAGTCATTATCGACTTTACGCATGGTGTAATTTAAGTCAAACCGTTCTAGTTCGGAATTATCTTTCTTGTACCGAATTACCGTTCCAGTCACGATCGCCAGATCCTCTCGCAGTTGTCTGACCTCCAAAGATTCGGTCTCGCTATGATCATAGCCACGCCATTGCAGCTTCATCATGGCAATTTTGAAGGTTGCCCAGCCAGTGAAGTTAGTGATTTTAACTGGCTTTTGTTCAGAAATCAGAATGGCAGGACGCTGAAAAAACGGCAGGACAACTGAGGGATCAAGCCTTTCAAAGGCTTCAGCATAGTCTAGAAAGGTTTTCAGGATCAGTGGGTCAACGGTCATAGCGTTGAGGTCGGTGGAGATGGGATTCATCAGTCGGTTCCTTCTGATTTGAGGAAGTTGATTACAGCAGTAGCCGTATCATCAGGGTGACTAAAGCAAAACCCGTGACTGGCATCTGCGATCGTGACTTGCTGAGCACCGGGAATTTTTTGAGCTAGAAAATCACTGTTTTTGGAGGGAATGACCGGATCGCGATCGCCCGTAATCACTAACGTGGGTGCGGTAATTTTGCCCAGTCGATCGCAGGTATCATGCGTTGCCATTGCCTGGAGTTGCCGTTGTAATGCAGTCCCGTGACTATGCAATGGGGCAGTCGTCTGGAGAAATTTCGTTAAATCGGGTTGACGACTTTGAATAAATTCTGGTGTGAACAGCAAATCGAGGAGATTACCCGTCATAAATCCACTCACATCACCAAACTCACTACACTCGCCACCTGCTGCGGTACAACCAAGAATCAATTTATTCAGTTTGTCGGCGTGGTTGAGGGCAAAGTGTTGGGCAATCATGCCACCCATGCTGACCCCAAACACATGAGCTTTGGATATACCCAAGGCATCGAGTAAACCTGCGGCATCCTCTGCCATTTGAGCGATCGTGTAGGGTTGGGTAGATTGACTGGTTTCTCCGGCATCCCGATTGTCAAACAGAATGACTTGGTAGTGTTGAGCCAGCAGGTCAGGGAAGACTATTCCCCAATCTAGCAGACTGAAACTTAGACCGATAATCAGCAATAGCGGATCGCCTTTACCTAAAGTTCTGTAGTTAATATCCAAACCACCAACAGCAATTTTGGGCATATTTTTGTCTACGAATGGCATCAAAATCAGTACAGGATCTATTGAAACGTAACCAGCGATCGCCTAAACGTGAACTCAGATCCTTAAAATTAGTGCGTGAAACACGGAAATGAGAAAGTAAATCCTCCAAACGTGAACTTATATCCTTAAAATGAGTCCGCAAAACCTAGAGATGAGAAAACAATTCCTGCAATCCTCAAGGTGGAATGATTGTTTCTTACCTAAAATTGTTCAACCCCTTGAGGTGCGATCATAATGCGACTTGAGTAATGAGTGCGGTATTGGTCTTGCTATCATAGACGCTGCTTGTACCGTTTTTGCTTCTACTAAGCGGTTGTTCTAGATATTGCCTGCTCTGCTAATGGCGTAGTGTTTTTATTTGGATAGGTAAGCCTTTCCTCGGGTCACTAGGTGAGTCAGTCAGTTCATCTAGCTTCTCCATTTTGCTCGCTATAGCTTCTTCTAAAGCCGATTGTACTCAAATAGATTTAAACTCTTCCAAATTTTTCTGAAATTCTTCCTCCAGTCGTTGCTTAATTTCTAACTCAAATTGAAAAGACTTACCATTGTTCTAAACCTGAAATTTCTCTGTTTTTGAGAACTTAATCAACGATACAAGAAGGGGCGATCGCTAGTGTAATGCTTAATGTCAATTGGGTTTTGCAGGCTCAATCCAAACTACAACGAGAGGGGCGATCGCTCTGAAGCTACACTGCTGTTACGATTTTTTGAATCGTTTCTGCAAGTTCTTGAGAATCAATACCTGACAAAGATATTACAGAAGAGTCTTTTGAACCCTCCACCAAAATTCTAAGCTTCGGTGAGAAATTATCATTTTGAAAAATTTCATTTGCAATATCACCGCACAAAGAGTTTATCAAGGGAACTGGTATTGTGAAAGTAAATGCAATAGCCAATATATCGCCTCGAAGGTCTTTTATTTTTTTATTATCTTTAGTACTAATCATTTTCCTCTCCAGTCCAATTTGTTTACCTTTAAGTAAATGAGAGAAGCCTACAGCAAAAGCTTCTTTGCTATGATCACCATCTGCGGTGATTACCAATGGGGCAGTTAAAACAATCATAAATTTTGTCTTTTTCATCTGATAATATCTCCCGAAATCTATGAACAGCAACCCATGATTTATTGGGCAGTAGTGATCTCTCATTGTGTAGGTTGGGTTGACGCAAGGAATCCAGCCTAAACAGCTACACTAAAGAGAATAATTTAACTGGATAATTCTGCTCTAATTTATCCAGATTACTAATCGGTTTAACGCCTATAGAGGCTGGTTTTCGCAGACTTAACTTAGCTTATAGCGAGAGGGGCGATTACTCTTATCGCTCAATAAAGCGAATGATGTGAGTAGCTAATTCATCCTTGTGATATAGCTCTTGCATGATAGAAATTGGGTGTTGATAGAGATCATCACTTTCAAAAATCTGCTGCCATTGAAGTTCTCGTTCAGGTTGTAAACCTGCTACCTGCATCACCTTAAGAAATTCGTGGGCAATCAAGCCATGAGTGATTGCAGAAGGGTGAACTCCATCAAGACTAAAGATGCCGCCCTGCTTGAGCTTGCCTTTTTTGTCAACGTGGTAATACTTTGTGTTCACTTGGGGATAGCGCAAGTGAAAGAAATCTGGAAACTGATAAGTCGGCTTACCTTCATTCCGCTTATACGCCAGTTCTGAAAACCGTTGGGAAATATCAACGATGTGGTAGCGCTTTTTCCCGTGCTTTGCATTCTTTTGATCAACAAGGTTTTGAATCGTCTTGTTATATTCCAAAATGCAATCGTCGATAAAGATAGCATCTTGCATGGTCAGGTGCTTGCCAGCTTTGACCGCAAACGCTTCTCCAAAGGGGAAATAGGTATAGTATTTGAAATATGTCCAGTAATCTTTCCCACGTAGAACACGGGATGTTTCTCCCACCCCTTTAGCGAATGGGATGACCGTTACCATAGGGATATTGGCAATAAATACCTTCCAATCCTCGTATTTATTCTGGCTCATCCGATTATCAACCCGTTCCATCAATTCGGAATACTCCGCCTCAAAATCTGCTGGATGCCAGAGATTCCATCCCTTTTCCCATCGTTCTGGTTGTGACAATTTATGCACAAGATAATTGGGGTGATTGGGCGTAATTTTGATATCTAATTCTAAAACTGTACTCAACGCATTATTATTACCAAGCCATAGAATTAAGTTTTCTACGCCTTCATTTTCGGTATGAAATCCTAACCAATCTAGTTGACTGAAACTCTGTTTAGATTTATCCAGCGTTGGATTAAGCACTTTCAAAGCAACTCTATGAAAAGGTGCGTTGGCTCCTTGCAGAAAATTATTGCCTCTACTTTGCGCTTGTTTTTTGATTTCTTCCTGGCAACTGTTAGGTGTTACCTGCCAGGCATCAGCAACACTGAATCCTTGAATGGCAACATTGTGAAAGTGGCTAATGCCTGGATAAATATAAGGTCGATCTTCCTTGCCTTTACCCCGTTCATAATAATCTTCTGATTCATTAATTACGCTGTCAATTGTTAACAGAGTAGTCGCCCATTCCACCGTACTAATATCGGAACCATAACGACGCTCAAGTTTGCGAAAAACTGATTCCAAATTTAGTTTGACCCCATGAGCTTGCCACTCAGGATAAAAGTAATTTGCGCTATCGGTTTTCCTTGAGTCAGGTGTCAATCCAAAGGCTTTAGCCAATAGAGTAGAAAAACAAAGGTCGGTACGGGCCGCAGCATTTGACATAAATCCTTGAGAGACACTATCACCGATCGTGAATAGTTTCATATTCGTTCTTCCTAAGAATTGTTGTGTAGTTCAAATAGATTAAAAGGCAATCTTGCTGTTCACGAAGGTGTGTACTCCGGAGCAATGTACTGGCTGGTTGCCCGAACCCGACAACCACCTGATTTTTCTGTTAAGCGGAACCAAGGTAAGCCTTGCTTATCTAATTCAACTGGATTGTTATGTTGATCTCTTCCTTCAGATGTGCTGACACTGAAACGGTCTCCTTGAGCAAACCGCTTAACAACGTTGAACTCTGTTCCAGCTTTGCTGCGGCAGTTTAAGCCACTTGTAGCTACAACACGCCATGTTGAAATAACATAATCACCTTCAGCAGGTAAGTGCCCTTGATAGTAGTTTCCGTTGCTGTTTTGGGCGAAAGTGATTGTAGGATCTGTAAGTACGAAAAGAACGAGAATAAATGCAAACAAATAGCGAAACATCCTCTAAATCCTCGCTTCATGTGTGAATGTGAATCAAACTGATGCTGTATTGTAGGTAATCCACTTGTAATACCAGTTAAATATAAATCTGCATAGATTTATATTCATAAGATAAAGGGGTTGAAGCCCCTTTATCTGTGCAGTTTCACAAAAAATTGGTATAACAATTGAGTGATGTAACTGCGTAGATTGAGTTGAAATTAGATGTCCTTCGTAAACTGCTTTATCGACTTCACTGGTGATGCTTATACAACTTCAGAATCTAGCTCGATTTCCCCTGACATCGATATGGACATGGCCACCATACAGACCTAACCCTCCATCCCAGCTTGGATCTAACTTCCGATAGATCTGTAAGGGAGTAAGATTCTTGCAATAGAAGTCCATAGCTCTCCCAGGAATATGGAGTGAATTCCGAGCAGCATTTGGAATTTGATTATTGATCCAAGACGGACGATACCAAGAGGTAACGATCATTGGTTCTCCCAAAATTGAACGTGCTTTCTCCGCCTCCCTGGCTAATTCAAAAATTCCATTGAGCTCAGACTGTGATGTTGGGTTTCTATCTCCTCCTTTGGTAGCTTCGTACCAGTAGAAGTTACCACCCGCTATAATTGGTTCAACCAAATCGACGTTCGTACCGTTAGCAAGGGTAATGCGAGGCATACTCTGTTTCCTCCAACTTTAGAGACGGTGTAAATCTATTGAGAGGTCAATTCAGTTCAGCACTACGGGTTAGCGGCGAGCCACTTTAGAATGGCACGACCAACCGCTCTTCCACCTCGCTCACTCCAATCTGTGTGATCTGTGACTGGTGCATCCATAAAATAGAGTTCTGCAAGTACCGAAACACGAACGTTAGTATCTTCCGCTCCGCTTAAAACGCCCAAAGCTACACGCGGGTCTCGTCCTCTAGCAATGCGATCGCGAATTCCAAGTTCTGCGGCAATTTCAGCACTCATTGATTGTGCCAGAGCTAGATCGGTTGCATCCCCCTTTCTGTTGTGGATTAGTACTTCAGCACCTTGAGCAGAAGCATTCGCCGCATTGTGGTGGATAGAACAAAACACATCAAATCCCGCAGCCGTTTGCCCAATTTCATATAAATCGTTTCTAGGAGTAGTTCCCCCAAAATCAGTAATGGTACAGGGCACTCCTGCTGCAAGAATCACTTTTCGAGCTGCTTGAGCTGCAATTCCGTTGAGGTCGTACTCGCGTATGCGACCAACGACTGCCCCCGGTTCAGAACCACTTGGATTAGGACCATGCCCAATTTCTAGAAGTACTCCCCTAGCCTTCCAGGTTTGACGAGCAGGTGGAGTGATAGGAGGAGAAGAAACCCCCAAAAGAGTTTTGGCTTCTGGTACAAGATCAAGAATCTTTTTAATGTAAGCGTCTTTACTCTTGCGATCATTATCAGAACCATCAAACGGTCCACCAATGTATCCAGCGTAAGCAATAAATTCAATGTAATCTTCAGGTGTGTGGTTGCTGGTTCTCCAACCCGAGTAAACTGGGCGATCAATAAATGCCCAATATCCTTTAACTGCTTCCTCAACATCATCAAACTTGCAGTAGATATCTGTTTCTCCAGCGCTGTCAGTATAAGTAACCTGATCAGCAATTGCTCTCATTTCCTTGCGGAACTTCATGCCATAGGGATTGCCATGTAGCTTGAAGAGATCTGATTTCCCCCTTCCAGATTCTAAAATTGCTTGTGCTAATTGAATCACTTTCAAATGCTCAAACTCGACACTTGCCTGCTTCAAAGCCTGAATAAAATCATCCCAGACAAACATATTTTCCCTCCAAACTTAACTTATGCGATTGACGTAGGCTATCTACTTAACCTGTACCAATCAAATCTAGCCTCGTGTTATAGCCTCGTCAGTCGGGGAAAGGTCGGATGAAATTTACAGCCAAGGTCGGATCAAGGTCGGATCGAAGGTCGGTAAATCGGCTGCGTAGTAGGGTTAAATTTAGTTACAAGCTGGAACAAAGTTTGAGAAATTACCCGGAAAGTCAGTGATTGGCACGGAATATCTTCTTGAGAACGAGTTTTGGCTGTGAAACCTAGTAACTGGGCTAAAGCTGAACCAGCAGGACAATTCCAGGGATTGTCTTGCCAATAGGTTCTGCAATATAGCCAGCTACTCAACGGATTACAGCCAATCGCTTCACCTGATGATCAGCACTGCAAGGATTAATATTGTGCTTGCCAAAGAAGGATTAGAACTTTTAGAGCAGATTTTAGCCCCCAATCAGTTAAATAAAGTTCAGAAAATTATCTTTCAACATACTTGGGATGGTCGATCGTACAAAGAAATTGCGGATGAGTTTGATTACACGCTGGGATATATCAAAGACACTGGTGCTGAACTGTGGAAGCAACTATCAGAAGTGTTAGGAGAGAAAGTTACCCGTCGCAATTTTCAAACAGTGCTGGAACGATCGACACCCATTGGAAACAGGCAAACTATTCAAAATCTGGTATCCCTGGCGCAGAATCGTACTGATTGGGGAACCGCGATCGATGTTTCCATCTTCTACAACCGCACTATTGAACTGGCAACTTTAGAGCAATGGGTACAGCACGATCGATGCCGCACGGTAATGATTCTGGGCATGGGGGGGATGGGCAAAACTACTCTGTCGGTGAAGCTGGCAGAACAGATTCAGGATGGGTTTGAATACCTGATCTGGCGGAGTTTACGCCATGCTCCTGCTTTACCAGAATTATTAGCAGATCTGATGCTAGTGCTATCGAATCAGCAGGAAGTGAAGTTGCCAGAGACCGTTGATGGTCAAATTTCTGAGTTGATCAAATACTTGCGTCAATCTCGATGTCTATTGGTTTTAGACAACCTAGAATCGGTTTTACAAAGTGGTCAACAGACGGGCTGCTATCGCCAGGGATATGAGGGATATGGTCAACTGATTTCTCGTGTCAGTGATGAGCGGCATCAAAGCTGTTTGCTCCTGACCAGTCGAGAAAAGCCAGGAGAAATCCTGATTCGGGAAGGGGAAACCTTGCCGGTGCGATCGCTGCAATTAGCTGGGCTACAATCCGCCGCTGGTGAGAAAATTCTGCATGACAAAGGATTGGTTAAGCCCGAAACCGCCTGTGAGCAACTGATCGAACATTACAGTGGCAATCCTCTGGCATTGAAGATTGCCGCCGCAACGATTCGATCGTTGTTTAGTGGCAACATCGCTGCTTTCCTGAACCAGGGAACCGTGGTGTTTGGCGATATCTCTGAACTGCTCGATCAACAGTTCAACCGCCTTTCAGTTCTGGAACAACAGGTAATGTACTGGTTAGCGATCGCCCGTGAATGGATCACGCTGGAGAAATTGCACACCAATCTTGTGCCCACTGTATCCCAGCGGGAATTGTTAGAAACCCTGACATCCCTGCAAGGGCGCTCGTTGATTGAAGGCAATGGCATGGGGTTTTCCCAACAGCCCGTCGTGATGGAGTACATGACCCAACGGTTGGTACAGCAGTTTTACGATGGCATTTCAGCCCAGGAACTGGAGTTCTTTAACCAATATGCGTTGATGGAAGCGCAGACAAAGGACTACATCCGGGAAGCGCAAATTCGCCTGATCTTGCAACCAGTGAGAGACAAACTGCTAGCAGCATTTGAAACGCCACAAAACCTGGAAATGCAGCTCAACAGCTTACTACCACTGCTTCGCCATCAACCGTTCATTCAGGATGGTTATGCCGCCGGTAATCTACTGAATTTGTTCTGGCAATTGCAGAGCAATTTGACCGATCGCGATTTTTCTCACCTGAACATCCGGCACGCCTACTTACCCCATAGCACCCTGCATCGCACCAACTTTTCTGGCTGCAAGATCCACCAATCTGTGTTTGCAGAAACATTTGGCGGAGTGGTTTCGGTGGCGTTTAGCCCGGATGGCAAGCGGTTGGCAACCAGTGACACCAGTGGTGACATTCAAATTTGGCAGCTTCCGAGTGGCAGCCAACTGGTGAATTGCAAAGGTCATGAGCATTGGGTTTGGGCAGTTGCCTTCAGCCCGGATGGCCAATTTCTTGCCAGCGCTAGCGATGATTACCGGGTCAAACTCTGGGATGTCGAGACGGGAACTTGTTTGAAAACATTCATTGGGCATACCTATTCCATCAATGCGATCGCCTTCAGCCCGAACGGTCGCTACATTGCCACCAGTTCTCAGGATGCCACGATTCGCATTTGGGATCTCCAGGCTCCTGCCAGGTCATCTGAAGGGGATGCTTCCAGTAGTCTAGTCGTCGATACCTGTATGCAACTTCTGGGACACCAAGGGCGGGTCTGGTCGGTCGCTTTCCATCCAGTAGGTAGTAGTGAACCGCCCGGCATGGATACCATCCTGGCAAGTGGCTCAGAAGATCGCACCATCAAACTATGGGACATCAAGACAGGAAGTTGCCTGCAAACGTTGACTGGACACCAAGAATGGGTGAAATCCGTAGCTTTTAGCCCCGATGGACAGATGCTTGCCAGCGGCAGTTTTGATCACACCCTCAAACTGTGGGATCTGCAAACAGGCGGCTGTCTCAATACGCTACGGGGTCATAGTAGTACCGTCACAATGGTTGCCTTTAGTAGTTCTGGACAGCTTGTTAGTAGCAGCTATGACCAGACGCTGAAGCTGTGGAATATCACCACCGGGCAATGTATGAGAACGCTACAGGGGCATGGAAATCGGATTTGGGCAGTGGCCTTTGATCCAACGGGGGAATGGCTGGCTAGTGGCGGAGATGACCACGCGGCCAAACTATGGCAGGTTAGCACGGGGCAATGCACCAAAACAATTAAGGGGCATAGGAACGCTGTCATGGCGATCGCGCTCAATGCGGACAGGCATTATTTAGCCAGTGGGCATGAAGACCAAACAATCCGTATATGGGATCTGTCTACAGAAAAATGCTGCCAAACTTTGTACGGACACACCAATCGAGTTTGGTCGGTGGCATTTGCACCCCCTTTCAAAAGCAGCGCGGTGGAGGCACAAAATCCTGATTCAGCAGCTACCATTCTGGCGAGTGGCAGCGGCGATCGCACGATCAAACTCTGGAACTGGCGCACAGGACAATGCTTGAAAACCTTGTATGGTCATAGTAGTTGGGTTTGGTCAGTGGCGTTTAGCCCAAATGGAGCATGGCTGGCTAGCAGCAGCTACGATCGCACCATCAAACTATGGGATGTGGATGCCGGAAAGTGTGTGCAAACATTAGAGGGACATACGGCTCCGGCTGTTTCAGTCACATTCAGTCCGGATGGCAGGTGGCTGGGTAGCAGCAGCTTTGATACCACGATTAAGCTGTGGCAAGTGGACACAGGGGAATGCCTAAAAACCCTTCAGGGGCACAGTAATAGCGTTTGGCAAATTGCCTTCAGTCCGGATGGACAACAACTGGTGAGTTGTAGTTTTGACCTCACCCTTAAACTCTGGGATGTGCAGACAGGGGCATGTCTCCAAACCTTTGAGGGACACACGGCACCGATCGCAACAGTCATCTATAGCCCAGATGGACAACATCTGATCAGCGGTGGGTTTGATCAAACAATGCGAGTTTGGGATATTAGCACAGGTCAGTGTATGCAAGTGCTAAAGGGACACGTAGGATTGGTTTCAACCCTGGTCTGCCAATCGGCTCATCTACCGTCCGAACAGGCTAGTAGGGCTGGGCAGCCATCTACCTACCCTGCTGGCTTAGCCTCCAGAACTCAAAATTCAGAGCTTTCCCCTCACGCTGCATTAGCTATTTTTAGCGGTAGCTTTGACGAGACAGTCAAGCATTGGAGCCTGGAAACTCGATCGTGCCTCTCAACGTTGAGAGTTCCACGTCCTTACGAAGGAATGAACATCAGTCATGTCACAGGGTTGAATGAAGTTCAGAGAACGACTTTAAAGGCTTTAGGAGCCGTAAATAGCAAATCATCAACTGCATGATTGTGTCTGTGTTGCGATCAAATAGGTTTCCACTTCCCCTGGAAGAAATTTGCCCTCCGTTGGCAGTCGCTTTTGGTAATCTGATTCGAGATAAAGATACTCACAGTTGAGGTGAGTAAATTGTGTATGGCGTTGCACGATCCAATCAAAGATGCAAGCTCCTGTGAATGTGGCAAAACAAAAGTCGGTATTTTGCACGATCGCTTGGCTTAAATTGGCATCGGTTAAGTTAGCTTTTCGGAAAAAAGTTCCCAAACTACTGCGAACAGACGTAATCACCCATTGGTATATTCGCTGGGTCATCATCGCACTCACTACAGTTAGCACTAGTAAAAACAATCCTTGAAGCCCTGAGCCATCACCAAAACTGAGTAAACCAACGATCGCTAAGAACAGTGTGAACACAACCATGATCTGAAACAAAATCGCAACACCTACAACCCCTAACCATTGGGTCGTTTGAGGAAAGTGCTGGCTGATACGATCGCGGAATAGAATCTCAGCCAAAAACAGTAACAGGGGTAGCCCACCCAGGAGGGAGTTAAATCCTTGATAACCGCGATCGCCAAACAGCATCACAGGAAGTTGCACCACGAAGACACTCAAGCCAACGATCGTGGCGGGAGCCAATACAGTCGTCACAATTAAGCGATTGATTTGTCGCTGACTTTGTCCAGTTTTAACTCCGGTCAAGTTAGCTCCAATCAACGTTGCTCCTGAAAAATCACATCCCCGCAAATCTGCCCCATGAAAATCTGCCCCCGTCAGATCCCATCTCTTAAAGGAGCAATTTTGGAGGTTTTGATTGGCATAATTTTGGTGAGTCATCGGGATGGAAGCCTTTATTCAGCCGGAGTCACCATAATTGTGCCCTGACACACTAGTTGGCTGGGTTCGATTTGTAAGGTTTGCAGGTCAACGTCTGAGCCTAAGGCAATGGTAAATCCGTTGAGCGCATCCAGCGGTTGAAAACTGCCATTCTCCAACCAATGGGGTCGATCGAATTTGAGGATATTGCCCTGTTCCACCTGCAACCCAGTTTGAATCGCGATCGGAATGGAGCGGGTCGCTGTTACCACCTGGGCACTCAGGGTTAATTGGTTTGCGGCTAAGGTAATCTGTGCCTGCTCCAATCGCAATGCTGTCACGGAGTCCGTTGCCAGTTCTTGTATCGCCGGAATATCCGCTTTCAACAAATTTACTAATAATTCTAAAACGGCATTTGCCAGGAGCGGGGCTTGCAACGAAGCATTCAGATCGGCTTCTGACAGTTGCACGTCCGCCTGCACCGGAAACGCCGTCAGTAACCGAAACGCTTTGCCGCGTAAGACTTGCCGCAAGTTTGTCTGAATGCCTGTGCCGATCACACTTGCCTGACTGAAGTACAACCCTTGATAAACGGCGCGGCAGGCAGAAGCCGTCACTTGCTGAATTTCGCCGGAAAAAATTTGTCGATCGCTCGCGGTAATCGTCAACTGCAAATCCTCGACTTGTTCCAGTTGCGATCGCAGCCACAGCCGAATTGCCGGAGTCAACACACTACTAATGATGCGGCTTGGTTTGGCTGGAGGTTGGCGATCGCTCGGATTGTCAGTTAACTCATTCGATAGGGGCGACTCGGACTCAAGGTTGGCACGCATAACGGTTCAGACTCTCACACGATCGGGACAAGTTCAGCCTGAGTATAACGGTTAGCTGACCTAAACCGTCAGATCAGCCACGCCAGCCCTAATCTAGACTGCCAATTCAGCCAGATTTCTCCCGCCTGGACTATTTCTCATCTAGCATGGGGTAGCCACCTGGGGATCGCTATTGTAACAAGAAGTAAACAAAACCCAATTATTTTGATCCCCGATCGCTAGAATTGTCAAAAAATCATGACGTCACGATCCCGGATTGACTGAATAATTCGTGAAATCCCGACAAGTTCATGGTTTGTCTGCTTGACCATTCGCTAGCTTTCCTGCAACATAAACTTAACAAAACCGCTCCTTGCGATCCCAACCCCTACTAATCAAGCCTCTGGTTCGCTGACTCACCGCTAAACCTTCCCTGGAGAAAGATCACGCTCATGTCAAAGGAACGTCCCCCGTTAGAAGAAATGACCCTGCGCCAATTGCGTCGGGTGGCGAGTGAATGTGGAGTGTCTCGCTATAGCCGGATGCGAAAAGATCAGCTTCTCGCTGCCATTCAGGCGATTCAGGGTATTCAACCTGTATCGGCTCCCGCTACCGCACCACCAACTCATCCAGAACTGCCACCGCAAGAAGAGGTTGAAGCCGCGAAGTTTGATGTGGGTCACGACGATCGCACTGGTGGAGATCTGGCGGCAGTTGATGAAGGCTTAGCGGATCTGCCCAGTGGCTATGGGGAAAGTAAAATTGTGCTGTTGCCCCGTGACCCCCAGTGGGCTTATGCCTATTGGGACATTCCCAACGAGCATAAAGAGGAAGCACGTCGCCAGGGTGGACAACAACTTGCCCTGCGGATTTATGACGTGACAGATATGGATTTGGGCTACCAAAGTCCCCACAGTATTCAGGAATATCCCTGTGATGAACTGGCGCGGGAATGGTATCTGCCAATTCCCGTTAGCGATCGCGATTATGTGATTGATATTGGCTACCGTTGCGCCGATGGGCAGTGGTTAGTGCTGGCGCGATCGGAAATCGTGCGGATTCCGCCGATCTACCCCTCCGATTGGATTGAAGATTCCTTCTTAACGATCGCCTGGGAAGAAGAATTAGAAGGCAAGACGTTCCTGGAATTAGTTCCCCCAGGTCGCCGCATGGCAGCCGTTGGCAATGCGATCTATGACCAAATCTTCAGCATGTCGGAATCCGCCGAAGCCAAACGGATGGCAGGCTCGATCTTTGGCTCGATGCATCAAGTTCCCGCCGGATCAGAACAACAGGTTGCTGGTTCGATTCAGCATGTGCCTGGTTCGGGGCAACAAGCTGTCAGTTCCTATGTCCTGGCTTCAGGTGCTGGTATGTGGGCAGGCGCACCGACGGAATCGGGTGTCGGCATGTCGGGTGTCGGCATGACCATGTCCGGTGTGGGGATGTCGGGGGCAGCGGTTTCCGAACGGATGTCGGGTGTGGGCATGTCAGGTGTGGGGATCTCAGAACGCATGTCGGGCGTGGGCATGACCATGTCTGGTGTGGGGCTAACAACCTCCGGAGCGGCAATTTCCGAACGCATGTCGGGGGTCGGCATGTCGGGCATTGGGATGACGATGTCTGGCGTGGGCATGACGATGTCGGGGGTCGGCATCTCCGAACGCATGTCGGGGGTCGGCATGTCCGGGGCAGCGATTTCTGAGCGGATGTCTGGCGTGGGCATGACGATGTCGGGGGTCGGGATCTCCGAGCGCATGTCCGGTGTCGGGATGTCCGGTATCGGGATGACCATGTCCGGGGTTGGCATCTCCGAACGCATGTCTGGCGTGGGCATGGGTATGTCGGGAGTCGGGATGACGATGTCTGGCGTGGGGATCTCCGAGCGCATGTCCGGGGTCGGCATGACGATGTCCGGTGTGGGCATGGGAATGTCAGGAGTCGGCATGACCATGTCCGGGGTTGGTATCTCCGAACGCATGTCGGGCGTGGGCATGACCATGTCCGGTGTGGGCATGGGGATGTCTGGCGTGGGGATCTCCGAGCGCATGTCCGGTGTCGGTATGACGATGTCCGGTGTGGGCATGGGAATGTCGGGAGTCGGTATGACCATGTCCGGGGTTGGTATCTCCGAACGCATGTCTGGCGTGGGCATGACCATGTCCGGTGTGGGGATGGGAATGTCCGGGGTCGGCATGACCATGTCTGGAGTCGGTATTCCCGGACTCACGATGTCTGGGGCTGGTTTAACGATGTCAGGAGTCGGCATGACCATGTCCGGGGTTGGCATGGGGATGTCTGGAGTCGGCATGACCATGTCTGGAGTCGGCATGTCGGGTGTAGGGTTCTCTGGTTCCCTGCCGATCATTCGCCCTCGCCAATTCTGGCTGATTGCCGACGCTGAACTGATTGTGTATGGAGCAACCGAACCGGATGCCACGGTGACGATCGGCGGTCGTCCGGTGAAGCTAAATCCAGACGGTACATTCCGCTTCCAGATGTCATTCCAGGATGGGCTGATTGACTTCCCAATCATGGCAGTCGCGGTGGATGGAGAGCAGACCCGCGAAATTCACATGAAGTTTGTCCGCGAAACTCCTGCCCGTCGTACCAATACGAAAGAAGAGGCGGTACAGGAATGGTTGGAGTAACGCGATCGCGCTAACGTTTCAATCCCCTTACCTCCCCTAGCTAGCCACTAGGGGACTTTTTTATGGCAATTAGCCACCGGCGGCAAACGTAGACATAATGGCAACGGACAACAGAATCCCTGGACTCAACATTAAGATCAAAACGAAAAGATCATGCCAGTTCATGCGAAGACTCCTACTTCATGTCAAGGATGAATCAAATGACTGTTGAATTGACTGTAACAATCGCCCTTTGATCTGCCCTCATCCTAGAGCATCTATATTCGTGTCCCTGGTAGGGTTAATCTTTTGTGCGGATTAGACCTACCTGCGACGAATAGCCCATGACGAGTGATTTCTACCCTTATGACACCCACAATTCCATCTACAACCCATGCGTTAAAAGAATGGCAGGTTGCTGTCCATGCCCTAGAACAGGGGGAACAGGCGCTGCTGCTGCGGAAAGGTGGCATCCGCGAGACGGGAGGTAAGTTCACGGTTGAGCACGATCGAGTCCTGTTGTATCCCACCTACGAACATCAACAACCGCGATTTCTCAAACCCGAGTATGCCGATCGCGTGGAACCAGTCGCATCTGGTTGGCATCCTGAAACAGTACGAATTGGCTCCTGGGCAATGATTACCGAGATTTTTCAGGTGACAAATGCCGAACGGGTTGCCGATCTATCGCTGTATCACATTTGGACTGCCGAATTTATCGCCGATCGCCTGAAATGGAAGCCCAGTCAACCATTATATGTACTACTCCTCCGCACCTACCGCCTTAACCACCCCCAACAGATTGACTATACCCCTGAATACGGCGGCTGTCGATCGTGGATTGATCTCCTTACCCCCATTGACCTATCAGATAGCCAGGTAGTCTTGAGCGATCGCGAGTATGACCTCCAGGTAGAACGGATTCGGGCGATCGTGGGTGGCTAGAGCAGCAAACAATATCGATACTCGGCTCACTACCCCAAAAATGTAAATTTTCTTTAAGCCAGGTCTACCATTCGCAGAACTTCGAGTAAAACGAGGCGTTCTACACTACATCTGGTGGTGTCGCTATGGATACGGTCAAGTCTCTGCGGATATTTAGCCTGATTGGCACTCTGGCTCCAATGGCGATCGTCAGCGTCATGCCTGCGGCTCAGGCGGCAGCATTGACCCATTGGAACTATGACTCCACAGCTAACCAACTGGAGGTGATGATTCAGGCAGGAGCCAAACCTCGCTACTTCCTGATGGCACAACCTGCCCGAATTGTGGTGGATCTACCCAACACTGACCTGGGTGCTGTCAAAACGGAGCAAGCCTACTCTGGAGTGATTCGACAGATCCGGGTGTCTCAGTTTCAACCTGGGGTGACTCGCATGGTCTTGGAACTCTCTCCTGATACCGTCTTAGCTCCAGGACAGGTACAGCTAGAAAAAGTGGGAACCGCTTCCGGTCACGATCGCTGGGTTCTCCGTCCCCTTCTGGCACAGGCGGCACCTACCCAATCCCCTGCCACTCCGCCATCACCCCCCGCGATCGCTCCAACGACTGTCTCTTATACACATCT
>NZ_JBLZFZ010000027.1:0-92562 GCF_050753385.1 Pantanalinema rosaneae CENA516 | reverse complement strand
GCGGAGATGTGTATAAGAGACAGCTCCTCCCCTATCCACCCCTCCTCAGCCTGCAACATCCGGTAGTTCACAGGCGGCTACCCCCGAACCATCACAGCCCCCGATCACCCCAGAGCCCGCAACAATTACCGTCCCTCCTGCACCGATAACTCCGGAGATCGGGGAGACGACAGCCAGTACACCGATGAATGCTGGGATGGGTGGTTCCCAACCCCATCCGCCGGTGGCAAGCCAAACCATAGCCTCCTTACCTCCCCCCTTACTACCCGCCAGTGGGTCTGATACAGACCTGGCGATCGATACCAGTAGTGGGATTGAGATTGCCGTTCCACCCCCTGGCACTGCCATTAGCCAGTCTTCCAGAAGTGAGCCAGCGACTACCATACCAGCCCCAGTTCCAGCAGTCCCTTCACCTACACCACCAGCAGTAGCTCAAAGTTCTTCAACATCCGCCAGCACCACTCTTCCCCCGTTGGCACCGCCGCTGCCCTCGCCAACATCTGTCCCGCTTGCCCCACCCCTACCTACCACGCCAACGACCGCACTACCACCCCTTGCCCCGCCTTTATCAGTTAATCCTCCAGTACCCCTAGCCCCGCCGTTACCAGCCACCCCAACCGAATTACCTTCAACCTTACCCAATGCGGCGAACGCGATCGCTCCATTAGTCACTGTGCCGTCCAGCAATTCGGCAGGTTCCGGCAATAACGGGATAACTCCAGTACCCTCGACGATCGCTCCTCCTCGTTCCCCCAGTTTGCCGTCGGTTGCCCAGACTTTAGCCGACTCAGAGCTGCCTAGTGTGTTACCACCGAGCAAGTCAGGAAGTAGTGCTCCAACCACCGTCACCGTTCCAGGATTAGGTCAGCCCAGCAGTGTACCTATAGGGAACCCATCTGGCAACGCCGCAATTCCCCCATTGCCCAATGCCAATGTCCCGCCTGTGACTGCGCCATCCGTCAGTGTCCCTCCCCTATCGGCACCGACTGCTACCCCCTTACCGCCTGCGTCAGTAACACCGCCGAATATTGTCAATCAGCCCACTGCCCAACCAGCCTCCTTACCGATGGCAACTCCGGGTAGTAGTTCTGCGCCAACGGTCAGCGTTCCCCCGCTTCAACCTACTACCGCCCCATTACCGATCGCTGGGAGTAGTTCGGCAGCCGAACTGATGACTCCCCCGGCTGCCCCCACTCCCGCCGTAATCCCCTTCGGACAACCTCTACCCAATACCACCAGTGCTCTACCACCTGGGACAATTAATTACCCCACTGGGTTTGGGCAAGCCGTAGCCGCGCCCATGTCAGGAGCCTTACTACCGGCTGGCATGACCCTGAATCTGGTTTATCCCGGCGATACTGCCCTTCAGTTACAACCGGGAACGCCCCGGCAGGAGGTGCTGTTGTTGCAAACCGATCTGCGGGATGCGAATGGTCAGTTGATCATTCCGGCAGGAAGTACCGTATTTGGTCGATTTGAAACCAGTAGTGCCGGAAGCCAGTTTATCGCCCAGGCAATTACTCTCCAGGGGCGCAATGTGCCGATCGCGGCACAGTCTGAACCCCTAGGTGGTAGCCCCAAAATTTCAGAAAGTCGAATTGCGATTAATTCTGGGATTGGCGCGTTAGCCGGAGGATTAGTCAGCCAGTTTTCCGGTTGGGGATTGTTGGGCGGAGCCGCGACGGGAGCCGCCGTCACCTACTTTACGTCACCCCGTCCCGCCGTGATTCAGCCCGGTCAAGTCGTGCCGGTGCGCGTGATGCAAGATGTACGTTAGGAGAAATTCCAGCCCGAGCAGCCACCCAAGCCGCGCGATCGCCTGCGATAATAACCTTGATAATAAACACACGGTTGAGATGTCTTGATCATGACAGCGACAGTTGCTTCTGCTCCAAATCTGGCTTCTCGGTTGGTCAATGGTGTGCTGGCGATTAAGCCTCTGGCAGATCTGGCAAAACATCGGGCTCGCCAAATGATGATTAAACGGGCAGCGTCGATCGGGGTGGATTGGTTGCAGGAAGTTGCCGCCTTAAAGGCGCGGGATTGGAGTCAGGATTTAGCAGCCGTCCAGAATCCCAATCTGTCCTATCCGGATTACTATGTCACTTCATTCCATGCCTACGAAGAAGGGAATTTAGGCTGGCAACCGGCTTTAGAAGTAGAAGTCGCCGCCTATGCAGTTCATGCCCGGATTTGGCAGGATACACCGACTTCCGGTGATCCCCGGTTACGGCAAAGCTATCACGAGATTTTGCAAACGGCGTTACCTGTCCCGCCCCAGGCGATCGTGGATTTAGGGTGTAGTGTCGGCATGAGTACCTTTGCCCTACAGGAACTTTACCCGGAAGCCCAGATTACCGGAATTGATCTGTCACCGTACTTTTTAGCCGTGGCTCATTACCGCACCCAGCACCAAAAGGGCAATGGACAGTGGTTGGTCGGCGATCGGGTGGCGGGTGATCCCGGTTTTACGCCGATTCCTGACCGTCTGACCTGGCTCCAGGCAGCAGCAGAAGCCACGGGGCGACCCGATGCCTCCTATGATTTGGTGTCGGCATTTTTGTTATTCCATGAGTTACCCCAAAGTGCCGCGATCGCAATTCTGAAGGAAGCCCGACGGTTACTGCGTCCCGGTGGTCACGTTGCCCTGATGGATATGAATCCGCAGTCAGAAATCTATGCCAAGATGCCACCCTACATCCTGACGTTGCTCAAGAGTACCGAACCGTATTTGGATCAATATTTCACGCTGGATCTGAGTCAGGCATTGGTGGAAGCCGGCTTTGAGCCACCGACGATTACCCGGAATAGCCCCCGACATCGGACAGTGATTGCCCGAGCCGTTTAAAGATTATTTCGTTTCGCTCATGCCAGTGGTGCGGGCAGCGGCACAGACCTCCCCCCAACTGGCAAAGTAGCGATCGTAGTAGTCGATCGTGTATTGCGTATGCTGCGCTAATTCCTGCCGATCGGGTAAATGTCCGAGTTCCTGAGCAATGCGTTTCACTTCTAGCTGGAGTTGCTTTTTAGAAACGGCATATTTCTGTTTAGTGAAGCGGGGCACAGGGCTATTTTTCGCCGTCAAATCACGATCGGCTTTACGAAATGGATTCAAGCCATTCGCCACTTCTTGATGCCGATCTAACGCCAGTTGATAATAATCGGGCGATACCTCAATCCCTAGATATTGTCTACCTAATCGATGTGCTGCCAATGTGGTTGTGCCAGCACCATTAAAGCAATCCAACACCATTTCTTCAGGATAAGTAAACAGGGTCAGCAAGCGATACATCAAGGCTGGCGGTAATTGGCAGGGATGATCGACGCGACGACTATTATGTTTCAGGCGATGAATATCTGTCCACATATCCGTGATCGGGACATGATCATTAATTTGCTGGTGCGATCGCCGTTCTACACAATCCGATCGCAGGCAATAATGATCTGCCAAAATTTCTAAGGGACGAAAGGTTTTATGCACTTCGGGTAAGGCGATCGATTCAGGAGGTTGGATAAATCCCGGCAGTTCTCGCGGTGGTCCTTTGGTAAAACACAGAATTGTGTAATGGGCAGGCATAATTAACCGCACCGGAAAGGCTAACGCATCCCAAACAATCCAATTTTGAAACTGGAGATGTTGACGCAAAAATAGGAAATGCCGAATTGCCCACAGGGGAATATTTAGTAACGCTAGAGTCCGCCCTGGTTTTAACACTCGAATGATTTCAGCGAGCCAGCGATCGCACCAATTAAAATAATCTTCGATGTGCTGGTCATCCTGATAACCTAAATAGCTTTTTTTCAAGTTATAGGGGGGATCAGTAAAGACAAAATCAACACTATTGGCGGGTAGCTTCTGTAAGTTTTCGATACAATCACCTAACAAAATTGTATTCACGAATGTTTTGGGTAGGGCATTGATCGATGCCAAACTTAGAGGCAATTGTTGACTAACCTGTTCAGGCTGGGATTGGCTGAATACTAATTGGCGACAATCCAATACTAACAACTCTTGATAAGGCTCAACCCCAAACAGATCCGCAAACCGCTCAATTAAAGGATTTAGATCTCCAGTTAAATCAATCTCTAGATCTCGCCAGACATCTGAAATCAATGTACCGAATTCATGATAGGTATGCTTCTTACCACCGTAATCTTTTGTAGTGCGATCGCAAACTGGACAATAGGTATACTGCAACCGGGTCTTCGTATGCCGTAATCCCTGCTGATACTTGGTATAAATCAGTGCGCCAAAATGCTGATTAGGTAAAGCAAATTGATTTTGTCTACACGTATTTTTACGTTTAATGACAATCCAAGAACGATAGGTAAATGAGGATAAAAATTTGGCTTGCACATCCACCAAATCAACCACTTCACCCACAATGATTAATGTCGCTTGAACATCTAAGGTTCCCACAATTCTGGCAACCACTTCTCCCATGTTTTCTTGGGGAGAATCAGGCGCGATCGCGGAATTTGGTAATACGAATAGACCAATATCTACCCCGCGCTGGGCTACAGACTCAAAATCCGTTGGATCAGTTACCGTCACTGTGACGATCGCTAAGGATTTTTTGTCCTCTGACCAGTGCCCCATAGCTCACAATTGGTTTGATGTTTATCAGCGATTCAGGCAAGAGAAACGACTTTCCAGCGGATCCCGAATGCCCCTGGCATAAAGCGTTATCATAGCGTTTGTTATAGGGGTTACAGCATGGGAAGACAGCGAATACTTCTAGGATTAATTTTGGCGCTGGTGCTGGTGGCGCTGTTTGTGCTATCTCGGCTAGAGCCGCAATTGGGGCTAGATTTGCAAGGTGGATCACAACTGACGATCCAGGTGAAGCCGACACCGGAAATTCCAAACATTACCGAGCGAGAATTAGAAGCGGTGCGTCGGGTAGTAGAAGGTCGGGTCAACGGGTTAGGGGTATCCGAACCCCTGGTACTCACCTCGGGCAACGATCAGATTATTGTGCAACTCCCGGGAGTCAGTGATCCACAACAGGCAGAACGGGTACTAGGCGGTACAGCCCAACTCGACTTCCGCAAACAAAAACCAGGTAGCGAACAACAGTTTGTCATTGAACGCCAGGTGTTACGCGAAAAGATCGACATCCAAGAAGAACTGCGGAAAAGTAACGATCAAGCCGCGATCGCCAAAAATCAGGCTGAACTGAAAGCAACTCAAGCCGCGATCGCTAATTTATTTGACAAAACAGAATTAACGGGCAAAAACCTGAAAGATGCCTATCCCCAGCCTACCGGGGTAACTAATGTCTGGAACGTGAGCTTACAGTTCGACGAGAAAGGGGGCAACCTCTTCGCCCAACTGACCAAAGACATTGCCGGAACGGGTCGGACATTAGGTATGTTTTTAGACAATGCTCCCATTAGCACCGACTTTGCCTATACCGTCGATGCCAAATATGCCGAAACGGGGATTACCGGCGGTGGTGCCGTTATTGAAGGTCGCTTTACCGCAGAACGGGCAAATGATCTCTCAATTCAATTACGGGGTGGCGCATTACCACTACCTGTAGAAATCGTGGAAAACCGTACCGTCGGTGCGACCCTTGGACAAGACAGTATCCAAAGCAGTATTTACGCCGCCTTAGGGGGGTTAGCTCTGGTGTTGATCTTTATGGTGGCGTACTATCGGTTGCCCGGATTGATCGCGGATGCCTCCCTGGTGATTTACGCGATCCTGACCTTCGCCTGCTTTACTCTCTTAGGAGTGACACTGACCCTACCGGGAATTGCTGGCTTCATCCTCAGTATTGGCATGGCAGTGGATGCCAACGTCCTGATTTTTGAACGGACTCGGGAAGAATTGCGGTCTGGAAAAACCCTGTATCGATCGGTGGAATCTGGTTTCTATCGCGCCTTCTCCAGTATTTTGGACAGTAACGTCACCACCCTAATTGCCTGTGCGGCTCTGTTCTGGCTGGGAGCCGGATTGGTGCGGGGGTTTGCCCTCACATTGGCATTAGGGGTGAGCGTCAGTATGTTCACAGCCATTACCTGTAGCCGCACCCTACTGCTAACTGCGTTAACCATTCCCAGCCTGCGCAAACCCGAATACTTCTGTCCCAACCTCAAAGCTAGTCAGCCTCAAACGGAGGCCACCTCATGAAGCTGCACGTCATTCGTCAACGTAAACTCTGGTGGGCTATTTCAGCCGCCGCCATTCTGGCAGGAATTGTTGCCATGCTAATCTCCTGGCAGCAACTGGGTGCTCCCCTCCGCCCCGGTCTAGATTTTGTCGGAGGCACCCGGCTGCAACTGGAATTGGACTGCACCCAAAATGATTGCACCCAACCGATCAAGATTGCGGACGTGCGATCGATCCTGACTGACCAGGGGCTAGGCAACAGTAGTGTACAAGAGGTATCGGGTCAAGGGCGGCGCGGTGTCTCGATCCGCACAGTGCCGTTGAATGTTGATCAACGCACGAAGATTCAGGACGCTGTAACCGCCAAACTGGGGACATTGGATCCGACCAAAACCCAGATCGATACCGTTGGGCCGGTAATTGGACAACAACTTCTATCTTCCGGTTTGCTAGCCTTACTGGTTTCCTTCGCCGGGATCACCATTTATTTGAGTCTGCGGTTTCAGTTAGACTATGCCGTCTTCGCGCTGCTGGCGTTGTTCCATGATGTGTTAGTCACCGTTGGAGCCTTCGCGATCCTGGGATTATCGCCTTTGCAGATGGAGGTGGATAGCCTATTCATTGTGGCACTCCTAACGATCGTTGGGTTCTCGGTGAACGATACGGTCGTGATTTACGATCGGGTTCGAGAGACCAGTAGCCTGCACCCCGATCAGCATATTGACGATATTGTCGATTCGGCAGTCAACCAAACCCTGACGCGATCGATCAACACCACCCTGACCACCCTGCTGAGTCTATTTGCCATTCTCTTCTTTGGTGGCGAAACCCTGAAAAACTTTGCCCTGGCATTGATTATTGGGTTCACGATGGGAGCCTATTCCAGCATCTTTGTTGCCAGTACCTTGCTAGCCTGGTGGCGGGAACGCACTGGGCAGGTTTATGGTACGGCTTCCCAACCTACTGCCGTTAGTGCCGATGGCAATCTGTCAGTTAAACCGGATGACATTACCTGATCCTTCTCCCCCGCACCTGCAAGATCCCACCTTTCAACAGCAAGTTCAACGACTCTACTACCTGACGATGTACGGGCGATGGGGACTGGTGGGAATCTTGTGGCTGACGATCGGGCTAGGCAGTCTGTGGGGCTTGCGGTATCCCATTGCCCTGCTGCAAGACTACTTTACCTGGGTCGCTGTCCGCTATGGGCTAATTTATAACCCTATTCCTACCTTCGGATTGCTACTCTGTATCGGCTTAACCTTAACCTCTTTACTTTGGCAAACCCGGATTTTAATTTGGGGACTACCGAAACGCGATCGTTCCCGCTTAGAGCAACAGGTCTGCCAGATCCGCCAACAAGGCTCCAGCCATCCCCTCTGGCAATGGATCACCCCTGGATCGGAGCCACTCACTCCCCCTTAATCTAATGGCATAGTACCTGTTGCACATACCAGGGTGCCATTCTGTAATACGGGTGGCGCTGGTAGCCGACCTGCGTGGGGTGGTAGCTTTTCACAGAGTCGGCTCAAAAAACTCACTCCTTCTAACGTCTGGGTTGGCACGACAGCACCCACAAAACTTTTCAATGGTCGGCGATCGACGGTTCTGTCCCATGTAAACAAGCCTAGATCATGGGTTTCCTTTACCTCAACCTGATCCTGACGCGCCATCCCATAGCTAACTGCCATGTTTGGAGCTACCTGCACACGATAGGTATAGTAGCGGGTTTGAGAGTGAGTCCCGATTCCCAAAACAGGTAGTGATTCGGCAAAGCGCTGATGCTCTAGAAAATAAGCCTGTTGTGCCCGGTTGATAGCACCGACAGAGGTTCTCCCTTCCGCACCGACTGGATGCCGATGGGTCTGCGTCAACACCAGTGGGATCGCGATCGCGCCCAGGATACCTAAGCCAACGATAAGCACCAGAATTTCCCAGGTGGAGATTCCCTGCTCTAATCGCGATCGTTGTCCTGCCATAACGGTTAGCCAATTCATGATGACTGGCGATCGATTTCCTCAACGGGCTTGGTAGACAGAAATACTTCGGGGGTAAATGGATGTGCCTCTGCCTGATTTGCCGTTGGTTGCCCTAACTCTGCCAAGCGTTTCGCCGCCCCAATAAAGTCAGACGGAATCATTAGTACCGTTGTGGTATTGTTTTCAGCACCAATCTCGGTCAGCATTTGCAGTCGCCGTAATTCCAAGGCGGCTGGATAGGTACTAATATTCTGGGAGGCTTCTGCCAGTTTTAATGAGGCTTCCTGTTCGGCGGCGGCTTTAATAATCCGAGCCCGTTTTTCGCGCACCGCTTCCGCTTCCTTCGCCATTGCCCGTTGCATACTGGAAGGAATCTCGACATCCTTCATTTCTACCCGTTCGATCACGATGCCCCAGGGTTCCGTAATCTCGTCCACAATTTCCTGCACCTTCAGGTTAATCTTGTCCCGGTTTTGCAAGACATCATCCAAAATATTTTGCCCGACCACATTTCGCAGGGTGGTTAAGGCAATCTGGTACACGGCTGATTCGTAGTTTTCCACCCGGTTAATCGCTTTCACGGGATCTAAGATCCGGTAGTACAACACAGCATTGACCCGAATCGTTACACTATCCGCCGTCACCGTTTCCTGCGGTTCAATGTTGACGGTTTTGGTACGCACATCAACCTGCACTTTTTGATCTACCCAGGGCACAATCCAGTACAAACCCGGCCCCATCAATCCTTTGGCACGTCCCAGCCGATAAATCACTCCACGCTGATATTCCCGATCGAGCTTCAGTCCCGAAACACTCAGGATCAGCAGCAATCCTATCAACCATTCCAGTCCACCCATCATGGTTTTACCAACCCAATGCCTCCATTCTAGGCAGAAGGATTGGGGCAGGTGGAAAACGATCGCTTGAGCTTAATCTTGGGCTATTGCACTGCCGCGGCTCCCGTGGGACAGGCGATCGGTTGTCCAGAGGTCAAAATCAACGTTGGAGAGGTCTGGGACGGTTGGGCACTTTCACAGATCAGGGCGGCTGTAGTGATCGTCTGTTGTGGCGACTGCACCAGTGAGACAACCGCCGTATAACTCTTCAGCCCAGCGTCTTTAGGAACTGCCGTCAATTGGGCTTGTAATTGATCAGTGGCAGTAAGTTGATAGGTATAGTGATAACTCCGAGCAATCAAATTTGCCGATCGCTCCAGTTCTTCTAAATCCGCCGCAAAGCGTTGGTGGTGTTGATAAAACGCCTGTTGCGCCTGATTCATCGTCCGCAAATATTGCTTGGCTTCCTGTTGCCGTTTAATATTCACCAGGTCTGCTTCTGAAGGGAGCCGGGAGCCATCCGGTGCGGTAAGCGTGGATGAACTGGGTGCAGTGGTTGGTCGAGAAGCCGTTTGGGCATTGGCAAAGGTGACAATGGCGGCTGTACCACCACTGAGAAAGGCGATCAGTGCGGTTAATGAAGTAATCCGGTATCTGGGGGAGCGCGATCGCTTTGCCACTCGCAATTTTTGTGGTTTATGGGGATGCCGAGGCACTTTTGCCGATCGTCGCCCTGGCTTGGCTGGAGCCGGGGGTCGGGCGGGTATGGGCAGTGGCGCTTCTACCGGGGCAGGGGCTACCGTGTGCGCAGATCGAGGCGAGTCCTCCAGATCTGGGGGCATGGTTTGGGGCGCTGGGCAATCGCTAACCATCGCTAAAACCTTCGTTGCCGTTGGTTGACTCTTTTGCCGAATTCGCGGCCGAGTTTCCCCTAGCTGCAAGGTTTCCCGCCACACCGGAGTCGATTGCCCAATTTTTTGCCCATAAACTGTCACCGTTTGAATCGACTGTACCCCCAGACCGGCCAGTCCCCGCCGAATAAATTTAACTAAGGGAGCCTGATTTAAGACATAGGATGACCGCAGACAAATATATAGACAACCATCATTCAACTTAGTCCGAGCCGTCACACCCCTGGGCTCCAATGCCAAATTCATCAGGATTGCGATCGCCTGTGGATCACCCTGTCTGGCAGATTCTACTAAGTTTAACTGAGTCATAACTACCTGCTAGGCACACACGAAAGATTAAACTTTTCTAAGTACTAACTGATAAAGCTGAAAGCTTAACTAATAAAATACTCGCAAATTGCTGAGTCAGATAAATTACCCGATCAAACCAGCCAGCCCACCAGGAGTAGGGAAAACCTGAGCAATTGCGATCGTTCTGACTGCATCCCGGCTTGCCAGATCCCGCGATCGCCACCGACGAAAGGACTGGTTTATTCACGACTCTTTTCGTTGCCATTTCGCTTTACAATCTTGGCAATCCCGTTTGCCTGTTGCCGTTTTCACCCATAGCATCCCTGAGTCCCTATGAGTATTGGATATCTTGCCCTGGTTCTCCACGCCCATCTGCCGTTTGTGCGGCACCCCGAGAGCGACTACGTTCTGGAGGAAGAGTGGTTATTTGAAGCGATTACGGAAACCTATATCCCGCTCCTGCAAATGTTTGAGGGGCTACGACGGGACGGGGTTAACTTTAAGATGACCATGAGCCTGACCCCACCCCTGGTGTCGATGCTGTTGGATCCACTGCTGCAAGAACGGTACGACAAACATCTGGCTCAACTGGAGAAACTGGCAGAACAGGAGATTGAGCGCAATGCCTTCAGTGGACATCTGCGCTACCTGGCAGAACATTATGCCCAGGAGTTTCATGCGATTCGGAAATCCTGGGAGGGGTACGATCGCAATCTGGTCAAAGCCTTCAAAAAATTTGCGGACAGCAATAACCTGGAGATCATTACCTGTGGTGCCACCCACGGCTACCTGCCCTTAATGAAAATGTATCCGCAGGCAGTCTGGGCACAGATTAAAGTTGCGTACGACCACTATACCGACACCTTTGGTCGTCCCCCCAATGGCATCTGGTTGCCTGAGTGCGCCTACTACAACGGCTTAGAACGGATGCTTGCCGATGTCGGATTACGCTACTTCCTCACCGATGGGCATGGGATCCTCTATGGTCGTCCCCGTCCCCGCTTTGGCACTTACACCCCTATCTTCACCTCCACAGGAGTCGCCGCCTTTGGACGAGATCACGAGTCTTCCCAACAGGTCTGGTCGTCGGAAGTGGGCTACCCCGGTGCGCCAGAATACCGTGAGTTCTACCGCGATCTGGGCTGGGATGCGGAATATGAATACATCAAACCCTATGTGATGCCGAATGGACAACGGAAGAATGTCGGCATCAAGTACCACAAAATTACGGGGCGGGGCTTGGGCTTAGGTGACAAGCAACTTTATGATCCCCACTGGGCGCGGGAGAAAGCGGCGGAACATGCTGGAAATTTCGTCTTCAACCGGGAACGCCAGGTCGAGCATCTCTATAACATCATGCAGCGCAAACCAATTATTTTGTCGCCCTATGATGCCGAACTCTTTGGGCACTGGTGGTACGAAGGGCCCTGGTTCCTGGACTACCTGTTCCGCAAAACCTGGTTTGACCAGAGTGTGTATGAAATGACCCACCTGGCAGACTACCTTAAAGCCCATCCTACCCAGCAGGTCTGCAATCCGGCGCAATCCAGTTGGGGCTACAAAGGCTTCCATGAGTATTGGTTGAATGAAACCAACGCCTGGATTTATCCCCATCTGCATAAAGCAGCGGAACGGATGATCGAAATCTCCCGTCAGGAAGCCGCCGATGAGTTGGAAAAACGGGCATTGAACCAAGCGGCGAGAGAATTACTGTTGGCGCAATCCTCCGACTGGGCATTTATTATGCGGAGTGGCACGATGGTACCCTATGCCGTTCGCCGCACCCGATCGCACCTGATGCGGTTCCAAAAGCTGTATGAAGAGGTCAAACAGGGCAAAATTGATTCCGGTTGGCTGGAAAAAGTGGAAGCGATCGACAACATCTTTCCGAACTTAAATTACAAAGTCTACCGTCCACTCTACTGACGCGAAGCCGAGGAGAGCGCCTACACTGAGGCTAGGGCTAATTGCTCCTGCCCTCTACTGACTGAAACTCATGGTTGTGCGTTTATTGCTGCTGCTAGTGATCGCTGGGGGACTCGTTGGCTTTGCCATCCAAAACTGGTCGCCAACCATTGCCCTCACCTTTTTGGGCTTCAAAACCATGGCGTTGCCCTTAGCCGTGTGGGTGCTGTGGGCGATCGTCGTTGGCATTTTGACGACTCTTGCTATCAATGCCCTCTTTGCCGCCTCTAACTATCTGGCAGTCCAGGCATTTCGTACTCAGTGGCGGCAGAATGCCCGCCAAAGTAGTTCCCAGCCCTATGAGTCCGATCGCAGTTCCGGCTATGCCAGTACCAGTAGCCGCACTTCAACCAGCGCTAGTACCAATCCAGATGCCTCCTGGCGCACTTGGCGGAAAGAGTCTTCCGATCGAGAGCCTCCCCAACCCGAACCCGTTCGCGATCGAGCATCCTCACGCGATCGACTGGATGACCTGATGGATGAGTTGGACGATTGGGAGACTCCGATCAGTGATGACTGGGAGGTGAAATCGTCGGATCGCCGTCGCCGGCCTGACTCCAGTGGTGAAGCATCAACCTCTGCCAGTCGTCGTGAGTACGAAACACCGCAGACTCCCAAAACGACATCCCAATCTGGTTCGGTGTACTCTTATGGCTACCGCGAACCGCGCAACTCGGGAGCCGGTCGCACCGAAGATGTGCAGCAGCCCGAGCGGGTTGTCGATGCCGACTATCGGGTGATTATTCCACCGTACTATCCCGGTGAAGCGGAGCCAGTCCCCGACGCGCCAGACAATCAACCGATCGCCGAGGAAAATGCCGATGATTGGTTTGAAGACACCTCAGATGACTCGGGGGATCCAGCGAATCCCCGCGCCTAAATTGCCGATTTTGCATAAAACTATCCGGATCAAGTGACCTTTTGCCTAGAAGGAAGGTCGTGATGCGATCGGTCAGGGAATCGTTTAATTCGCTGCTGTAGAAAGAGATCAGAGTCAGATCCACGATCGATGGATGACAGCGCGGATCAGAGAAAAACCGTCATGGTCTTTCTTGATTCACCTCACCTTCGCCATCACCAGCCCCTTGATCACAGGACAACGGATAACGCACCCATGCTAAGTACCACCCATTCCCTTAACCTGTTGAGCCTGCCCACTCATCCCTTATCCCACGCTCCTCAAGCCACAGTTGATCCATTCAATCCATCGGTTACAACTGGCTTTCCCCTGGCAATTTCCTGGCAGTTGGGTCATGCCTCTAGCGAGATCAGTTCTCAAGTAACTCCTGAACCGGGCAATACAATCCTGACTGGGTACGATATTGGGGGCATTACCGCCACTCCGATCGTCCTGACTGATGCAGTGAGTAGTAGCGATCCCAACGACTACTATCGCTTTATTCTGACCGATACCCGCAATTTCAATCTGGCGCTGACTGGACTGAATGCCAATGTGAACGTGCAGTTGTTGAATGCGGCTGGCAGCTTAATCAACAGTTCTGTCCGCACCGGACTAGTCGATGAAGCGATTAACCAAACATTACAAGCGGGTGACTACTACCTGCGGGTCTATCCGGGTAACGGCAGCACCAGCAACTACACTTTGATCGTATCCGCCACCGACGCTCCCCCGACGACATCTCCCAGTAACCTGCTGCCGATCGAAACCAATCTGGGGACTCTAGGCAACGCTACAGTTAGTAATCTCGGCACGATTAGTAGTACGAATACTGCCGATGTCTATCGGTTTCGACTCGCGACGGGTGGGAGCCTCAACTTAACCCTGAATAATCTGCAAGCCGATGTGGATGTCCGGTTAATTCAGGATCTCAATGGCAATGGCATCCTCGATCTGGGCGAAGAAATTACCCGATCGCAACAGGCAGGGACGCGATCAGAATCCATTCAGTTTGATAGTTTGGCAGCAGGCAATTACCTAGTGCAGGTCTATCAATACCAGGGAGTCACCAGCTACACCCTCAACCTATCGACGATCGCCGCCGGGATCAGTATTCCAGACAACGCAGGCAATACCCTGGCAACCGCCCGTGACCTTGGCATACTCAATACCCTGCAAACCTTCGACGATTTCGTGGGTGCAGCAGATACCAACGACTACTATCGCTTTACGCTGGATCGCACAGCCTTATTTGATTTAGATTTAACTGGCTTAAGTAGCGATGCCGATGTGCAGTTACTCAGCAGTAGTGGGGCGATAATCGCTAGTTCGATCGCCGCAGGGATTAACCCAGAATCTATTACCCGCACCCTCACCGCCGGTACTTACTACATTCGCGTCTTTCCCTATAACGGCGATACCAACTACACCCTGCAAGTCACTGCCGCTCCCGTCAATTTACCCACCGGCTATGATCCCACCTATGGCTATGGGTTGGTGAATGCAGCGGCGGCAGTTGCCCAGGCGATCGGGCAAGCCACACCGTTCGCAGATGTCACCGATTTAGGCGGCAACTTCTGGGATCTGGATCAAATTAATGTACCCGAAGTATGGGCACAGGGCTATACCGGACAGGGCATTGTGATTGCCGTGGTCGATAGTGGCGTGGATATCACCCATACAGATCTGGATGCCAACATCTGGGTCAATAGCCGCGAGATTGCTGGCAATGGCATCGATGACGATGGCAATGGGTATATTGACGATGTGCATGGCTGGGATTTCGTGGACAACGACAATCTTGCCAATGATCTCGACTCCCACGGTACCCACGTGGCGGGGACGATCGCAGCCGAGAACAACGGAACAGGAGCGACAGGTGTTGCCTACGATGCCCGCATCATGCCAATCCGGGTATTAGATGCCGATGGCAATGGTCGTTATGCCGATGTCGCGGCGGGCATTCGCTATGCGGCTGATAGTGGAGCCGATATTATTAATCTGAGTTTAGGAGGGGGGAGTTCCAACAGTCAGGTGCTTGCGGCGATCGACTATGCGGTGCAACGAGGCACATTTGTAGTGATTGCGGCGGGCAATGAAGGTGAGAGCCAACCCAGTTTCCCAGCGAACATCACCAACCCTGGCGTATTAGCGGTCGGGGCAGTTAATCGCAATCAACAAATGGCAAGCTTTTCTAACCTGGCTGGCAGTTCGCCCTTGAATTATGTGGTCGCCCCCGGAGTGGGTATTTACTCCACCACTCCCAACGATCGCTATGCCAGCTTTAACGGCACATCCATGGCAACTCCGCATATTGCTGGTGTAGCGGCGCTACTACTCAGTGCCAATCCCAATCTGACTCCGGCTCAACTGGTCAGTTTGTTAACCAGCACCGCTAATCGGGACGGCATTACCGCTTAAGCGGTTCAACCAGTGATATAGGAGACAAGTCCGATGAGTCTGGACACATCCCTTGTTGCCCAGACTCACAGTGAGGTTGAGCGAGACGATCGCGGTGATCGGTCAATTATCGTCTAGACAACCAGGCGTTCAATCTAACTTTACAGGCGACATAAAACGGGATCTGGTAGTGTTCCATCAAGAGCCATGCCACAAAGAGGAAATGGCTGAGAAATGCCAACGTCATCCAGATGGTAGGAAACCAGTACCAGGCACTCCCCGGCATCGGTGGAAAGGTGTGGGAGGATAACCAGATCAACATTGGCGGCAAGACTACTAACGCCGTCCCCACTAACCAAATCACGATCGTTAAATCGACATCAATCTGATTGGCGGATTGCCAGTTCCGTCCCGTCCAGCGCCAGACCATGGGGTAGGAACTATCTTCTACCTGGACGAGCTGACTGGACAAATTCGCTGTAAAAATATGCCGACAGAAGTTACAGGCAAAGGCATCCATCAGGGTGATCGCAGAAATCTGTCCATGCCGACAGATCGGACAGAGATAGGTGTCCTGGTAATTTAAACTGCGTTTGTCCGGCGAACCAGCTAAGCGCTGATGACCGTCTAGAGGTTGTTTGGGATCGATCGGTTCTGCCATAACAGCCGCATCAAGATGAGGAGTGAGCGAACAGCCTTCACTATACCTTCTGCTTACCCGAATCATCATCCACACCCGATCGCAGTTGTTTCTGTGATTCTCTGCCTCAATCAACTGCTTGCATCCAGAACCCAATTAACGAGAGGCGATCGCACTACTCCCGATCGACTTCATGATTTCTTTGCCTGCCTGCTGCAACACTACCATTGGTTCTGTGCTCGTTGGTGCCACAATTTTCTTCACCAACACCTTGCCATTTTCTAAATAATCTCCGGGGCTGACATACCGACTGGTGTGTGACCCTGGTTCCTTCACAATTACACTCCATTTGGCGCCAACTTGAAGAATGCCAGTGACTTCGATCGCTTCGGCTAATGCCGTGGGAGAAGGTGGGGCGATCGGCAGTTCAATCGGCGGCAGAGGAGTCATGCCCGCATTTGGTAAGGCGGCAGTGGGCAACGGCATACCGGGGGGCGGATAGGCGGGTAAAGGTGCCATCGGAATCGACGGTAGCCCTGCTGTTGGTAGGTTACTGGGTGGCGAAACCGGCACAGGAGCACGCAAGGCAGTGGTCTGAACCCTGGGTTTTGCGGCTAGGGGCTGCTGAACCACTCGACTGGGCACTGGAGAGAAGGGATCGGTTCGACCTGCCGCCACAACGGGCAAGCGAACGTTAGCATTAGTCGGTTGTAACAAGCCAGGAACGACGGGGATACCGGGTTTCGCATTTTGAGTCACCAATGGCTTGGCAAATTGCTGCGTATTCCCTGCCAATGGCGGACTGTTAGGGGAAACCGCATCCTGAGCCTGTTGATTATCGGCATCACCAGAGCAACTGACGAGGAGGGCTGCTGTGCCCAAGCTGACAAGCCACAATAGCCGTTTCATTGCCACAACTCCCTATCTTCTGCTTCAGACTAGCCCCAGGATAGCCGCGATTCTAGATTATGACGCACTTTTATTGCGAGAGGTTGTGGTGACTGGTGATCCGCCCTTGCCCAACTGGAGCTATACCTGATTTCGTTAACTTCTCGGTGGATGACCGCTTAATTTCACTTTAAAATTACTCCTTTCGGCAGATTTGACACAGTAATAGGCGAAATTACCCCTAAGATAAGTCTGTTCCTTCTTCTGACTGTTCATGAGTCGGACTTTTACTTCAACCGCCCCTCAGACCACCTCAACCACTTCGGAACCACAGGTACAGTCACCTGTTGAGCGATTGTATGCGTTCTGGAAATTTTCCCGTCCGCACACAATTATTGGCACGACGCTGAGTGTGGTTGGGCTAAGTTTCCTGGCAGGAGCTATGCAACGATCGGGAACTGGGTTTGATCTAGCTGCACTACCACCGTTCTCAACGATCGCCCTGGCATTAGCGGCTTGCCTCTGTGGCAATTTGTATATCGTGGGCTTAAACCAGATCGAGGATGTAGCGATCGATCGCATCAATAAGCCCCATTTACCCCTGGCATCCGGGGAATATTCCCAGCGTCAGGCAGTGACGATCGTCAGCATCGCCGGAATTTTGGCACTGATCCTGGCGGGTATTGGTGGCGGCTATCTGCTGGCGACCGTTGGCGTGAGTCTGATCATTGGTACGGCATACTCACTACCCCCCATCCGGCTGAAACGGTTTCCGTTCTGGGCATCGTTCTGCATCCTGTCGGTACGCGGGGCGATCGTCAATCTCGGCTTATTCCTACACTTCCATCCAGGGCTACCGATTCCCTCCCCAGTCTGGACGTTGACTGGATTTATCCTGGTGTTTACCTTTGCGATCGCCATTTTCAAGGATGTCCCTGATTTGGAGGGCGATCGCCAGTACCGGATCACCACATTTACTCTGAAACTCGGTCAGGTGGCGGTCTTCAATCTCACCCGTTGGGTGTTAACCGCCTGCTACCTGGGCATTGTGGCTGCTGCTTTACTGGGTGTGACTGGTAGCCAACCCTTCGTCATTATTACTATCCATCTGGGGATTCTAGCCAGTTTATGGCAGCGAAGTTTACACATTAACCTTCAGGACAAGCGATCGATCAGCCGCTTTTATCAATTCATCTGGAAGCTGTTTTTTCTGGAATACCTGCTATTTCCGATCGTCTGCTGGCTCAATCATTAACCCCTGAAGGATCAGGTCACGGGGTAGCAAAATGCTTTAACTTGGAAATATCATCTCTCAAGACCAGCATGAAACTCTTACAGGATTGGGGCTTTAGTGCTAATAGCTGGCAGGGGCAGCGAGGGGAATATTGGGTCTTAGCGCAGGGCATCCTCCTGATTGGCTTGGTGCTGCTACCGATCTATCGTCCTCCTGGGTTAACCCTTCCTCCTGCCCCGAGACTTTATGCCATCTGGGGCATCGCTGGGCTGCTGGGATTAGCAGGTAGCGGTTTATTCCTGAAAGGCTTACTGGATCTGGGCAGGAGTCTAACCCCATTGCCCCATCCAAGAGACGATGGGCACCTGGTCGAATCGGGCGTTTATACCTTAGTGAGACACCCGGTTTACAGTGGCGTAATTTTAATCACCCTGGCGATCGCTGTCCTCTTACTCAGTCTGTCCCACCTGATCGGCGCGATCGCCTGTTTCCTGTTCTTTAATGCCAAGGCAAATCGCGAAGAAACATGGTTACAGCAAAAGTACCTTGGGTACGCTAACTATCAAGGGCGAGTAAAGAAATTAATCCCCTGGTTGTATTAATGCTGTGGCATATTCCCCGATCGCAGTCATGGCATCCTTTGGCTTGTAAACTTGGTGCAAGTCAGGATACCTACCTCTTAACCCTCTAGTTAAAGCATAACCAGGGGGGAAACAGGCTAAACTAAACCATTGGTGGCTCGCAGTGCGAAACCATTCGGAAATATGAGTAATGTTCTATGAGTACAGTTCTGATTGTGGATGACAGCACTACGGTGCGAGAAATGGTATCAGAACACCTAAGGAAAGGCGGGTTCAATGTAATCGAGGCAGTGGATGGGGAAGAAGCGATCGAGAAGATCAAAGCCAACCTACCCGATATTGTTGTCACTGATATTGTCATGCCGCGCAAAAACGGGTACGAACTATGCCGTTGGATTAAAAATGATCCCGTGGCAAAGGTCATTCCCGTGGTGATGTGTACCAGCAAAAGTGAAGAGTTTGATATCTATTGGGGCATGAAGCAAGGAGCCGATGCTTACATTACCAAGCCCTATCACCCTCCAGATCTGCTGGCGGCAGTCAAGCGGTTATTAAAGTAGCCTCCACCTCACCTTAATCAAGGTATGATCCGAATTCATCTCAATTTGGTTTATGGATGTGACTGAACCGATCCCCCGGCGGCATCTCCCTGGGCAAGAGGAAATGAGGAAGATCGGAAATCTTGCCCTCCAGCGATCGCGGGAGATTGTCTATAAGGAGAAATTCTGCTCGAAACTCTGCCGGGTCATCGGTTGATCGATCAACAACCCTTCCCCGCCCAGCGTATCTAGCGGCACCCCTTCTACAGACAACCAGACGGGCACATTCGGATTCAGGGTAGATGCGGTATATACAATCTGTCCCACCCGAGCGGTCATTGAGGTACTGCCGCCCCCCTTAGTAAAGTCGTTCGACAAATCAACATGCACCCCATCATCTTTCACTGTCAGCCCCAGCAGTTTTGTAGTTGCCGGGATGGTGGTTGCCAGGGATTGATCGGTAGGTTGCCCTGCCAGTAATTGCTTGATCGCCTCCTGTAGCAAACCACTGTCATTTGACGCACTCAAGGTCATCGCTGTAGGAGCCAGAGCGATCGTCGTATCGGTTGCCTTTAACCAATAGACCTGTAACGTCTTTTCGGTGGTGGCTGGGGCTACCGCCGGTGGTTGAGCGGTTCCCGTCGCTGGGATTTTCTGCTCACCTTGCCCAACTGGCGATGTCTGCGGCGTAGAGTGTTCCACCCCAACGGGTTCAATCACTTTGCGAGCAACGGTTGTCCAGCCCCACCAGGCAGCCGCACTACCCGTAATCAGCACCACAGCAGACAGGCCTGCCAGCAAACTGAGCGGAATCGGACGATGGGACTGGGACTCGTGGGTATGATGATCTTGCATAAATCCTCCTCCGGGCATGACACTGCTGATCACAACTTCAAGCGTTTTACTGATTAACTACAGCAGGCACACCAGGGTTTCGGAAAATTAGTAATGTCTCTTCATTTTGACTCTGGAGTGACCTGAACAAAAGCAGCGAGTTCCGCTTGGTTGTCGTCTAGTTTAAACTGCAATACTCTGGCTGTAATCCCGGATGCTTCCAGTTGTTGCAGATCCAACATTGAAGGGAGGCGATCGGTAACTGCGATGACAATTGCCTCTGGCACGGCTGTCCCATTCAGTTGCACCGTTGGTTGCAGGAGCCGGAGTTGTCGCCCCGCCACAATGTCTAACCCTGACTCTACCTCGATCGCCAACCGATCGGGACTACCCATTGACTGAAGTTCGGTTTGCAGTCGCACCCGTTGATTCGCTAAAAATTCCACCTGGGAATTCTGGATCGTGTAATCACCCGCTTGACTACCCAGGAACTGCCTTGCTAATCTTTGCAGCCGCTTCAACACATTAGGCGATCGCAACGCCTGGTTGATATCCGCCTCTGTCACCACGAGACGAACTCCTGCCCGGAAGGGTTCCTGTAACCGTAACCGCCCTCGCTGCAACCGCCGCCGATTTAGATTAACGGGGTCTGTTTCCAGCTCCACTACGGCTAACCGTAGATCTTTGAGCGGAAACACCCCACGACCCGCTATGCGAATACGATCGGCTTTCCCCTGGACGATGTCATAGTTGGGGGCATTGTCAATCCGAACCCGCAACTCCTCGACCGAGTCCAGTTGATCTCGAATCGTCGCTGCCACCACTTGATCCGTCACCACCCCGACGGGGGACACTAACCCCAAGAGGCTAGAAAGCACGATCGTCAGAATATCCATAGGCTGTCAGTTACGAGTTGATCTGCTGCTGGAGATAAGCCACTACTTCAGCCAAGGGGATTTCTTGGGATGCCTTGGTTGCCCGTTGCACCACCTCAACCTTGCCATCCTTCAAGGCTTTGCCCGTCACAATCCGGAAGGGAATCCCAATCAAATCGGCATCTTTAAATTTCACGCCGGCTCGTTCGTTGCGATCGTCGAGTAGCGTTTCAATTCCCACCTGGTTCAAGTCGGTATACAGTTGCTCTGCGGCTGCTACCTGATCAGGCTTGTTGACATCGGGAATCACCACGATCGCTTGATAGGGTGCGATCGCCGTTGGCCAGATGATGCCATCTTTGTCGTAGGACTGTTCCACAGCCGCCTGGGCTAAGCGAGACACCCCCACGCCATAACACCCCATGACTAAGGGCACTTCTTCCCCTTGTTCGTTGGTGTAGGTTGCCCCTAACGCCTGCGAGTATTTTGTTCCCAGTTGGAAGATATGCCCAATTTCAATGCCTCTCGCGGTTTTGAGGAGTTGCTGAGGATCATGTATGGCGCGATCGCCCGCCTGCGCCTTTCGCACATCGACGACCAGTTTCGGCAGATCGAACTCGCTGCTCCAATTGGCTCCGACCTGGTGATATCCCGACTCATCAGCACCAGTCACGAAATTAGTTAACTCGACTGCCGTTTGATCCACCATGCGTAGAAACTTTGTTGCCAGCAGATTGCGATTGCTTCCTGCCTCTAACGGTTGGGGCTTGGGTAACTTCAGGTAACTATCCGCCAGACCGGGTGACATGTAGCCCAACGGCAACGGTTTCGCTGCCCATTTTTCCTGAGCAGTGGCATCCGGGACGGTCAAGGCAATCACGGTCGAGCCACCGTACTGTTTCGCTAACTTGACTAATTCATTTTGCAGCTTCACTTCATTCACATCCTGATCACCCCGGATGCTGACTAAGACCAACACCGTCATCCCGTTGTCATACACGGCTTGATACAGCACATTTTTGACCACACAGGTGGGCGAACATTGAAGGAATTGACACAATTTCTCGATCGTCTCGGTGCCGGGAGTTTCTCGTTTTTCTGAGGTGGTAAAGGGGGAAGTCTCTGCCTCAATGGGAAGTGATCCCGCTTTTTCCACATTGGCGGCATACTTGCCATCTTCGGTGTAGAGAATCTCATCTTCTCCGGCATCTGCTAACACCATAAATTCCTGGGAACCAGACCCCCCGATCGCCCCCGAATCGGCATCCACTGCCCGGAACTGCAACCCACAACGGCTTAAGATGTTGCAGTAAGCCGTGTGCATCTTCTGGTAGACCTGCTTTAAGCCAGCTTCATCGGCATCAAAGGAATAGGCATCCTTCATGATGAATTCTCGCCCCCGCATCAGACCAAACCGGGGTCGAATTTCATCCCGAAACTTGGTTTGAATCTGGTAGAGATTCACTGGTAACTGGCGATAGGAGCGAATCATGTCCCGGGCGATCGCCGTAATCACCTCTTCATGGGTAGGCCCTAAGCCCATTTCCCGTTCCTGGCGATCGACCAGCGAAAACATAATACCTTCCGCTTTGGTATAAGTATCCCAGCGTCCCGACTCTCGCCACAGTTCGGCCGGTTGCAACTGGGGTAGCAAACATTCCTGAGCCCCCGCCGCATTCATCTCTTCCCGCACAATCTGCGACACCTTTTGCAGCACCCGCCACATCAACGGCAGATAGGCATATCCCCCTGGCGCAATCCGGCGAATATAACCAGCCCGCAGCAGCAACTTATGGCTAGGAATTTCCGCTTCGGCTGGATCTTCCCGCAGGGTGACAAATAACATCTGAGACAATCGCATTGCGCCCGGTTCCTTTTCCGAATCAAATCGCCATCATCTCAGTCTATAGCAGAGGCAAATCATTATGTGAGGCATGGATGGATCACTATTGAGGCAGCGAGACGGTGATCAAACAGCCGCAACTTCTCTGTTTCTTAATACTTTCTGTTGAGAGTTAAAATTTAGCTCCGCAATTTCCCTCAAGTGAACATAAAACTTTAAGGGAAGATCCTGGGTTTCACCGTATGGTTACGTCAGTCAAATCCGATTAGATCAGGGTATCGTCCCCTGAGGCTCCCTCTATGTCTCTCGAACTTACGGCTAGTGACACTTTTCGCCTAGAACGGTTACGGCTCCAACGATTTCGCTCCTTTTTCCCGGAAACGTTACTGTCGTGTTTCCTGCACCTCCAACAAAACCATACCCTGGCGATTCACTGTGCCGAACCCTGGATGGTCGATCAACTGCTCACGGACATGAGTGAACTACGCTGGTATGCCTGGATGATCGTCGGAGCCAAACGCTTATCTATTTACTTTGCTCAGGAAGAAATTTATAAAGTCTCCACTCGGTATCCCAGCCGTCGGCTACATAGATTAACGAGCAAAAAACAACCGATTTAACCCCATCTCTTGACTATGGCTTACAGGGTGCTCCGCTCTACCGGCAATGCCTCAACCCGCCAGATATAGGTTGGTAGGGAAATCCGCCCTTGAACATTAAACTGAATGCCTTCTTGCTCTAGCAACGATCGCTGGAGATGGTCACTGCCAAATCGTCGCGGGGATTGAGAAACTTCACCTTTAGCATTCACCACCCGATGCCAGGGTAGTTCCAGATCAGGAGCAACTCGATACAACGCATACCCGACTAACCGAGCTTGACCAGGCAGATTCGCCAACTCCGCCACTTGCCCATAGGTCGCTACCCGACCATACGGAATTTGACCCACTACCTGATAAATCGCCTCGTAGGCAGACATCGCTACAGTCTACCGTTACAACGATCGCACAAATTCTCGGACGGTTTGAGTCCAGGTTTCCAGAGGTTGACTCTCAGCCGGGGGTAGGGCAGCGATCGTAAAGACGTAATAAATTTCGCCAGCATCATCCACTTCAAAGTTGGCAGCAAATTCCTTTGCCCAACTGTCCAAACACTGACGGGCGATCGCTGGCTCTAATCGCATGGCAGCAGAACAGTGCATCACTGATAACCGTCCCTGATGTTGCCGAACTAATTGGAAGAAGCGATCGCGCCTTGCCTGGAGTTCGGCTCTACCACCTGTATGCAGCAACCAGCCCCCCAAAGCCACCGGAACCAAGCCACAAAAAACCATCAGTGTCCATAGCAGCGCCAGCAGAATGCCAGATGGATGGGCGATCGCCATGCCAAGGAGAATGCCGCCGGAGACGGTACCACCACCCACCAGAAACAGGCTACCCAGTACCTTGCCAACTTTCCCCCAAACCTGATTCAGCATCACTTAGCCCCCCAGCATTACAACAGTCGCCACGATTATCTCCAGCCTAACTCGGACTACCCAAAACGGTTGGTCATGGCGAAGTAGGGATTCTCCCCCATCTTCCCCCACTTCCCCATTCACGTTAATTCTCTGGCAAATGTTAAGAACTACTGCGTTGTATTGAGAATCACTGCAAACTGTTGGATCGATTTTTCCCTCAGGGCAGTCTGGAATTGAACAAGCAACCTGACACTCAGTTCACCCACGATCGTAATCACCCAATCCTTAGATAGATCATCGGTAGATCATCGGTTGCTCGGCGATCGTAACTGATGTTTTCATTGTTTCCATCCCACCATATTCATCCTCTACTGAAGTTCAATTAAGTCCTGGAGCCTTATGCAAACGCTGAATCACACTTTGGAAAAAAGCATTTTGGATGCGGATGGTCGTTATCTGGATGCCCAGGGGCTTTATTCTTTAGAAAATTATTGTCAAAGCTATAAAACTCGCCTGGAAACCTATCAGCATCTACGGGATCATAGCGATAAGTTAATCATTCAAGCGTTGCGTAAACTCGCTCAAACCTACCCCGAATTGATCCAGCAACATGGACCTCGCTGTAAGTACGACATGGCAGAGGTTCTGCGTTATATCGCCCTATCGGTATTGCGCGATGATGAGACATTTTTCAAAGAACAGATGGTGGTTTGGCTAGATACCATTCTGCTTGCCCATAAACGCAATGCTCACTGTGTTGTGGCTTACCGGAATTTGCAAGCTGCCGTTGCTAGTGCGCTCCCTGCCTCTGATGTGAATTTAATTCGTCCCTTCCTGGATGTCGTGATTCAAACACTCGAAACCCACGCATAGAGACAAATTTTAATCCTCGTAGAATCAGCCTCAGGTCGTTAGCACTCACTACCTGACGGATTGTTCTGCCTAGCGATTCTTTTCCTTGCCCCTATCCTTAAAGTTCTGCAACAGCTTTTTAAGCGCTGAATCTGCTTCCTTGCCCCTAATGTTTCTCAGGTGAATCGTCAACCGTTTGAGGGCACATTCATGAATTTCCCAACTCCAATCACTGTTAACCGTTATTCCAAACCTGAAGAGCGCCAAGCAGCGCTTTATCAGATTTACCGTCAGGTGTTGGAACGCCAACCCTATGCCTATGAACATAAGTTGTTAGCTAAGGCAGAAAAAGAATTTTTAGCCGACAAAATCGGGGTCAGGCGATTTTTAAAGGAATTAGGACGCTCCCCTGTATACCTGAATTCCTTTTATCACAACTCATCCAATATGAAGTTCCTGGAATTATGCTTCAAGCACTTTTTAGGACGTGCCCCAGCCAACCAGGATGAAATTCAGTTTTACTGCAATATTTTGATGCATGAAGGGGTGGAGCAAATGATCACCACCCTGTTGGATTCGGAGGAATACCGCAAGGCATTTGGCTGCTTTACGGTTCCCTATCCCCGCCATCAAAAGTATTACGAGTCGCCTAAAGCCTATATGGAGACTCATTTCCTTAACCATGAGTTTATTAGCCAACGGGGTCGCGTTGTGCCTACCATCTACTGGCACCAGCTCGGCTTAAACTGTAATGCTGGCGTTTGTCGTCATCCTGAAGCGGACGAACAGGTTACTGTCAGCGTCTCCGCCGAAGAGGTAGCTAAATTATTACAACTCCTCCAAACGGCACCGCCCGATCGCACGATCGCCTCCCTCTCTCCCGAGCAACGCGCCCGACTAAGACAAGCGATCGGCTAAACCATCCAGTTCGTCCTGGTGCTAAACCGTAGGGATGTTACCTATAGCGTCCCTACAAGTTCTAGGCAATCCAGCTTCTACCCATCATCCTGATACAACTGCCGACACCAACTCAGACCTGGGTTGAAGAAAATCGTGAGTTTGTAGAATCTCATAGAGATTCACGTCCGCTTCGAGTAAACAGGCATGACCGCTTTTCGGTAACGTCAGTGTTTTAGCATTCGGGAGAATCTGGCTCAGGCGTTGGGCTTCCGTCCCCGAGGGTAACAATCGATCGGCTAACCCGGCAATTAACAAGACGGGCTGGGTTAATTGTTTTAACTGGGTTTCGGGGATATAAAACTCGTGCAGTAATGCCAACCGCCAGATCGAGGTTTTTTGCGGCACAGATTGCACAGCGCGTAATAACGCACGACGATCCTCCGATGCCAGTCGTTCCAGGTTTGCCAGCAGGGTCATCAGCCCGATCGACGACCAGTGATACAGCAAATGTGGCAACCAGCGGGTGACTTGAGATCCCCAAGACAACCACATCTGTTGATTAAAGGATGAAGCCGGATTGACCAGAATAATGCGCTCAAACAGATCAGGGGAATGGAGCGCGACTTTCATCGCCAGACAGCCGCCAAACGACTCACCGCACAAATAAATCGATCGTCCGGGAGATTGCTCCAACTCTGCTTGAATCAACTCCACCACAATCTCAGTTAACTCATCCCAACTGGTCAAATCATCCGGCGGAATGGCTAAACAACGAACATCAAACCCCCGCTCTAAGCCAGCCGTTTGAGTTCTAAGTAATTGTCCTGTCCCATCCATCCCTGGCAAGAACACAAATAGGGGATAAGTGGGCTGAAGCCGGGAGGGCGTGAGTAAACAGGGGTGGCTTTGGACAGTCAGCATGATCGAGGAAGAGCGAGAGAACAAAAAATTGAGGGAATGGGCAGGATAAACAACGAGGAGAGTGCTTCAGGGAGATTACCTCCCATCCTCAGCCCATATTAAGCATTGTAAACAATCAGATCAATAACATCCCTGTTGCAGCAGTTGTTGAATTTCAGCATGGCAATGGTCAGTTAATTCTGTCACGATGGACTTCGCTTGTTTTCCTTGATAAAGTTCCCGTTGAGCAGGACTGATCCAGCAAGGACGACCAATTAACAGGTTGACCCGACGATAAATCACCATGGGATGCCAGCCTTCTTGGGCAAACAGAGGTTCTGAGGGATCAAATAAACTCAGCAGTCGTAAGGGAAATGCCAGATCATCAATTTCCTCGTAGGAGGCGATCGCAACGGGTAAGATCGTCAGATTCGGTACAGGAGCCCGTAATGCTAAGTGAGCAAATCCCCGTTGAAATGCCCCTGTTGTATTCGGAGCGGTACGGGTAATCATAGTTTGTGCCCCTGCCGGAAATACGCCAACGGCTTGTTGAGCCTGGAGCAGTTGAGTGGCTCGATCGAAAAAGCTATGCTGCCGTTGCTCAGGGGCATCCAATGGGAAACAACCAAGCTGATGCACTAATTCTCGAAGACCCGGCACCTGTCCCATGTAGTGATGGCAGGCAAACCGAATTGGTCGATTAACGGCTGCCATTAGCAAGGGGGCATCCATAAAACTGCGGTGGTTGCTGATAATCAGCATGGCACCATCGGTAGGCACCCGATCCTCGTAATGCCGATACACCCGAGTACCAAGAGCCGCTAGGAGAAACTGAGAAAGGTGAAGAGGGCTGTGAAAACGCATCAGCGATCGATTCAGCAAGAGGCTGTACTAGACAAAAGTTCTTAGTTAAGTGTTAACATTTCTTAATGCAACTCAACCAATATCTCAGGATAGATCTGCGGTATGCAGTTCGCCTCCGGGTGGCTGCGTCAAAGAGTAGAAACGATCGAATTTGAACTGAAACAAGCCATTAGAAGTTACTTTTCTGGTTTCTTCCAAGCCATGCAAATCGCCTAGCTCTACATCAGTAGAATGCCTATAAACATTGGCTTATTTTAAGATTGTGGCAAGGAATCAAGGGAGGTTTACGGTTAAAATTGTGTAGTAGAGATACAACTAATCTGGCGAATTACGTCACTTTATCTATCCTAGCCATTAGTAGTTACTAATATGCCGGGATTGCCTCCTGGGGTTAGGATGACTTAGTGTTTCATAGCTATAAACACTCAAAATACACCTGTTGAATCAAAGCCCCTAACCGCTCTACTTGTAAGATTTTGAATGGGGTTTGCCGCGTATCATCCATGACTTCTCCAGAAAATAATAACGCTCGATTTACTGTTACTACTCCGCTTTACTACGTTAATGACTTACCTCACGTCGGTAGCGCCTATCCGACGATCGCGGCTGATGTGCTCACCAGATTTCAACGGTTGCAAGGGCACCCAGCCTTAATGATTACGGGTACGGATGAGCATGGACAAAAAATTCAACGTACCGCAGAAAGTTTAGGACGAACGCCCCAGAGCCATTGTGACCAGATTGTGCCGGAGTTTGAAGCCCTCTGGCATAAGCTCGATATTCACTACGATCGCTTCATTCGCACCAGTGATCCTCGTCATGCGGCGATCGTCAAGCAGTTTTTTCAGCGCGTCTGGGATCACGGCGATATTTACCTGGGGCAACAAACCGGGTGGTACTGCGTTGCCTGTGAAGAGTTCAAAGAAGAACGGGAACTGTTAGACGACCATCGCTGCCCGATCCATACCAACCGCCCAGCCGAATGGCGGGATGAGCAAAACTATTTCTTTCGGCTCTCCAGTTACCAAAGCAAACTGGAGCAACTCTATGCCGATCGACCGGACTTTATCCAACCCGAAAGTCGCCGGAATGAAGTTCTGAGCTTTGTCAGCCAGGGGTTACAAGACTTTTCCATTTCGCGGGTGCATCTAGATTGGGGCATTCCTATGCCGACTGACCCCAGCCATACGCTTTACGTTTGGTTCGATGCGCTCTTGGGCTATATCACTGCCCTATTAGAACCCGAGGAAGAACCAACACTGGAGAATGCCCTGGCTCGCTGGTGGCCGATTAATCTGCATTTGATTGGTAAAGACATCCTGCGATTTCATGTGGTCTACTGGCCAGCCATGCTGATGTCCGCTGGCCTCTCTGTGCCCGATCGCGTGTTTGGACATGGCTTTTTAACCAAAGATGGACACAAGATGGGGAAGTCCCTTGGTAATGTGCTTGATCCCTTTGAGTTAGTCGATCGCTATGGTGCGGATGCTGTCCGCTATTATTTCCTTAAAGAGATTGAATTTGGTCGGGATGGCGACTTTAGCGAAACCCGCTTTATTAATATTGTCAATGCGGATCTGGCGAACGATTTGGGTAATTTGCTCAATCGCACCCTCAAGATGGTACACAAATACTTTGAGGGTAAAGTCCCAGAACCCCAAACCGCTGCCTGGACAGAGAACCCCCTAGCTTTGATAGGACGGGATTTGAGCGATCGGGTAACTCAAGCCTATAATGCACTTGCCTTTAATCAAGCCTGTGATGCCATCCTGACTCTGGCTCGGACGGGCAACAAGTACATTGATGACCAAGCCCCCTGGACACTTTACAAACAAGGACATCACCAAACCGTCGGTCATGTTCTTTATACCGTCCTAGAAGCTGTACGTTTGGCAGCTTATCTCCTTGCCCCCATTACACCCTGCCTCAGTAGTGCAATCTACAAACAATTGGGATTCTCAGCGATCGATTTTAATCAACTCAATTTGATCCCTGAATCTGCCCCGTTTAAACCTCATGCTGATTGGGGAACGTTGCCGCCACTCCAAGCCCTCGATGAACCCAAACCGGTGTTTCAACGGCTAGAGGCTTGAAGGGCATCATTTAGAAATGGACCTATTACTCACTTAGTTCACGTTCTTACTGTTCATTCCATAACCAACTCTTTCATAAAAAATTGAGGCATTCTCGCCATGTTAAACAACAACAGCAACATAGAACATAACGAATCTGTATTTACCCCGCAGCAAGTCTTAGAAAATCGGGGGCGAGTGGCGATTTTTATCGATGGATCAAATCTTTTCTATGCTGCCCTACAACTGGGGATTGAGATTGATTACACTAAGTTGCTCTGTCGGTTAACGGCGGGTTCCCGCTTGTTACGATCGTTTTTCTATACGGGGGTCGATCGCACCAATGAAAAGCAGCAGGGGTTTTTGCTCTGGATGCGCCGGAATGGCTATCGGGTGATTTCTAAGGATTTGGTGCAGTTGCCCGATGGCTCCAAGAAAGCCAACCTGGATGTCGAAATTGCTGTCGATATGATGTCTCTCGTTGGCTCCTATGATACGGCTGTCCTGGTTAGTGGGGATGGGGATCTGGCATACGCCGTTAATGCGGTCAGCTACCGAGGGGTGCGGGTAGAGGTCGTCAGTCTGCGATCAATGACGAGTGATAGCTTGATTAATGTGGCAGATCGCTATATTGATCTCGATAGCATCAAAGAAGATATTCAAAAAACACCGAGAAGCTATACCTATCGTCCGTTATCCAGCATTGGACTAATTGATGAAATTCCCCAGGATAGCTAATTGACACCCCCCAGGCTAGGACTGACCCAATGGTCAGCAGGATTGCGATCGCGTTAAGATTTTGAACTCTAACCCTTGAACTTTTGCGGCAGTTTTGGGTCTAAAGAGTTAAACCCGCTCTGCAATTCTGCCTAGCCGGAAGGTGCTGTAACCCATGTCCATGCTGTCAAACTCCAGAAATCGTCGGATAGCCAGTGCGATCGGGCTGTCGCTATCCATCCTTGCTGTTCCGGTAGTGATTGGCTCTTGCAACAATCAAAGCCAGATTGCTCAGCAGATTGCTGAAGATACGAAGGATGTAGACAACTTCGATACCAATTTCACCTTCAATGATGTCACCTTAGAAGATTTTAATCCAAAAGGAGAATTATGGTGGCGGGTCAAAGCCATTCGCGCCAATTACAACAAGGATAAAAAGTTGGCACTGGTACAGCAGCCCAATGGCGAGTTTTACCAGGATGGCAAACTGATTATTCGCGCCACGGCTGAAAAGGGGGAAGTTCAGCAAAACGGGAAGACGATTTTTCTGCGGGGCAATATTGTGGCGACGGATGTTCGCGATGGCATGGTCTTGAAGGGTAACGAGTTGGAATGGCGACCGAAGGAGGAGTTGCTGTTAATTCGGGACAACGTCACCGGCACCCATAAAGAGGTAGATGCTTCCGCCAATGCTGGACGCTATCTGACCCGCAAGCGCGAACTGACCTTAGACGGGAAGGTTGCCGCCAATGTAAAAAATCCCCGGCTGTTGGTCAATACCGAGCAGTTAGTCTGGCTCGTCACCCAGCAGCAGTTAATCAGCGATCGCCCCTTAACCATGGATCGGTATAAGAGCAAAGACGATAAAACAGTGACGGATCAAGCCCGCGCCAACCGGGGCAGCATGAATCTGAAAACCGAAACCGTGACGATCGCTCAAAACGCTCAATTAGTCATGACCAAACCTGCCTTAAATGTGGCTGGGAATGAGGTGAGCTGGAATTTAAAATCCCAGATGATTACCTCCAGTCAGCCGATTGAGATTATCAACCGTGATCAGCAAGTCACCCTGAACGGCGATCGCGGCGAACTGGATTTAACCACCCAGGTCTTTTATTTGTTTGGTAATGTACGGGGGTATGGAGCGCGAAATGGTGCCCGCCTGACCGCTGATCGGTTGAAATGGACTGATCCCACCCAGCAATTTGAGGCGGAAGGAAGTGTCACCTATAGCCAAGCCCAACCCCCCTTCAGTACGGCTGGACCAAAAGCCTCCGGCAGAATGAGCGATCAGTCCGTGGTTGTCAGTGGCGGCAGAGTTGTTTCCGAATTTGTGCCCTAAGCTTAATCTTGCTGATGGGAGAACTGGTACGCTCCCGCGATCGCCAGGAGGATGGCAACCACTAGCAAAATCGGGATGACATACCAGGGAAATTGTACCAAAGGTAGGTAGGCCGCCGAGCGGAGTCCCAAACTGGTGTAGGTGAGCGGTAACACATAGACGATCGCTTTCAGAACGGGGGGGAGGGTTGCCGGATCAAAAAACGTCCCACCCAGAAACGACATCGGCACAATCACGAAATTGTTGTAGATGCCAACACTTTCCAGGGATTTGACATTCAGCCCCACGATTACCCCTAATCCAGCAAATACCGCAGAATTCAGGATCAAAACCAGCAGGAACAGGGGATTGAGGAAACTCCAAATCTTTCCTGTGAACAGAATCGCCACTAGAATCACCGAGCCAGACGTGAGTAGCCCCCGTACTACCCCTGCCAGCATCTTACCCGTATGCAGCGCTAAGGGATGCACTGGCATCAACATCAGTTCTTCAAAGGTTTTGCTAAACAAGCGATCGCCGCAAATTGAAAACGTTGTGCCGCCAAAGCTAATCACCATCGACGATAGAGCTACCATCCCCGGCAAGATGAACTGAAGATAGTTATCCCCCGCCGCCGGTTTCATGGTGGCATCCAGCGCACTCCCCAACCCTAAACCAAAGCCGACAATATAGATCAGGGGTGAGACTAACCCCGATGCCGCCACCTGCACCAATCGCACCCGTAGATCCAGCCAATCGCCCCAAAATACTGTCAACGTATCACTCCACAAAGTCCGGAGCCGCGATCGGCGATAATTTCTCTGAGCTTGATGTGCCACTGGTGCGTTCACTGTGCCAATTCCCTATCCATGTACGCTGATCCATTGTGCCATTCCCGATCGCTCCCCAAGTAGCCTCAATCTCTTGTTAACGTGTAAGCAGCAATGGAATAAAATTTTTTCGCCTCGTCCTTCCTCATCTCCCCCCCACCCCACGCTCTCTCATCTCCCCCACCCTCCCTACCCAAACTGCTATAGTCATACCAACACGGCATTCAAATGACCATGAAACGTAAACCCCGGTCTTCCACTCCCAATTACCGTTACGATCGCGAACCTGAGCGTAATCGTGAGCGTGAGTTTTTTGATGAACCGCCGATGCCGGACTCCACCTCTAAACGCGGCGGCAACAAACCGAATCGCTCCCTGGCGTTTAATGCCACAACCCTCGCCGTATTGGCAGGAGTGTTGATTTTGGGTATCGGTATCGGTTTAGGGTTTAACTCAGTTGCCAGTACCGTCGGCAGTGGCGAGAAGATCGTTAACCAAATTGATCTGGACTTAAAGGCTCCCAACTCCGACATCTGTGTGCAGTACGGAGCCAGCGCGATCGTCATGAACACGCGGATCTTTGTCACCTTGAATCCGCTGAACGTGTTTGTGTCTCAGCCGACGACGCAACCGGGCTGTGTCCTGCGAACGAATAACTGGGCAATTCTAGAGCAACGGGGTCTGTTGAAGAACGAACAGGCACGGGATTGTAAGCAACGGATGAATACCTTCGGATTTACAGGGCAACTGGAAACATCACCGGAAATCGATTGCGTTTACCAGAATGATGCCGCGAAGAATCTGTTCTTGAGTCAGCCCGGACTGAGCGCTCCAGAAAACCAACGGTTCTAACTAGGCAGGGATCCAGACAGAAACCGAGCCACCGCGACAGCGAAACTCTCCCCATCCTGCTGCATTCGTAGTGATGGGGTCAGGAATATGGTTAGTCAGGTCAATAAACACCGTGTTGGGCTGACCTACTTCCATCCACTTGTAGCCAGCCTCGCCATTGCTCATGATCACTGCCATTGGCTGGGGATGCTGCTCCGTTCCTAGACGAGTCCAGCCGATCGTCGTAGGATGATCAAAATAATCATATTGATCGCCGTAGGCATGATGGCGGCGGGCATACAGGAACCGATCGATCAGCCAGCGATGGGAAACCATCTCAATGGTATAGCCGCGATCGCGATACTCTGCCCCATAGTAATCGGCATAGAACACACAGGGATATCCTTCTCGCCGTAACAGGATCAGGGCATAGGCAAGCGGCTTAAACCAGGGTTCCACTACCGACTCCAGGGCTTGCAAGGGTTGGGAGTCGTGATTTTCCACAAAGGTCACTGCCAGAGATGGCTGCTGCTGCATCAATGTGCCATCCAGAAGCCGCCGCATGTCATAGGAATTTCCGGCTTTACTGGCAACGTGGAAATTGTAGTGCAAGGGCACATCAAACACTGACATTCTACCGCCCGTGACTCCCAGATACCAGTGCAAAACGTTGATATCTGCCGACCAGTATTCGCCCACCACAAAGAGATCGTTGCTTACATAGCGCCGTAACTCATCCAGCCATTGCACAAAGAACCAGGATGAGATGTGCTTTAAGGCATCCAGACGGAAGCCATCAACTCCGGTCGTGTCTAAATACCATTTACCCCAGTTGGTAATTTCCTGACGCACCTCTTCGTTCTCGTAGTCCAAATCACAGCCTAACAGAAAGGCAAAATTTCCTTTCTCTAAGCTGACAAAGTTATCAAAGCTCTTACCGTCTAAGAGATATACGGAACTGTAATCGTCGGGGCGGTAATGGTTATAGTTCACAGCATCAAAGTGCCACCAGTGCCACTCCAAACTGGAATATTTCCCTTGCCGATCGGGAAAGTTGAAATAGGTATAGGCTTCGATCTCTTGATAATCCCCGTTCTGTTGATAGCGATTGTCTGCCTGGAATGGGGTTGCCATCACTTTTTCTGTTGCATCTCCCCCATCTTTGTGATTCAACACCGCATCGGCATAGACTTGAATTCCAGCCGTTTGCAGCGATCGCACTGCCGCTAAATATTGCTGACGAGTGCCATACTTTGTCCGAATCGTATCCTTCTGATCAAATTCGCCCAAGTCAAACAGGTCATATACGCCATAGCCCACATCATTCGCTCCACCACTGCCCTTATAGGCAGGCGGCAACCAAATCGCGGTAAACCCAGCGTCCGCTAACTCTGAGGCTTTAGCGGCAATATCCTCCCAGTGGCTACCATCGGCGGGAGTGTACCAGTGGAAATATTGCATCATCGTACCGTTCGTCTCGGTCATGCTACACCTCAGGGGCAGATAGATTTTTCTCTAGTGATCAATTGCCCATCACTATAACGGGTTTGATGATCCACCGATCCTAACCACGCTAACCTGGAGAAATAGTCTGCTAAGTCTAGAACAGGTTAAAATTTACTGCTTCTAAGGTAAAAGTTACATCCCTATGCCACAGTCCTACTTTGGTTTTGACGAAAACGGTCACAATTCCTTTGAGCTACCGGGTGCCCGTCCCCACTACAATCCCGATCGCCCTGGACAGGTGGAACATATCCGCTTAGACCTATCTCTGGATATTCCCAACCATAGCTATCAGGGAACCTGCACCATTCGTCTCAATCCCATTCGGAGTGGCATCGATCGCCTGACGCTGGATGCCGTGAATCTAACGATCGCAGCGGTCAGGGTTCAGGATGTCACCCAGAAATTTGACTACGATGGGGAAAGCCTCAACGTAACCTTGCAGGAGCCGACCCAAGCCGGACACCCGATTGAACTGGCGATCGATTACCACGTTGAAAAGCCCCAACGGGGACTGTACTTCATCACTCCCAATTCCTACTATCCCAATAAACCTACCCAGGTTTGGACTCAGGGCGAAGATGAAGACTCCCGCTTCTGGTTTCCCTGCTTCGACTACCCCGGACAACTCGCTACCTCCGAAATCCGGGTACGTGTGCCGAATCCCTTGATGGCGATTTCTAATGGGGAGCTGATTCACACCGAAGCCGATGGCGACTACAAGATTTATCACTGGTATCAGCATGAGGTGCATCCCACCTATCTGATGACGCTGGCGGTCGGTGACTTCGCCGAATTGCGGGACGAGTGGAACGGCAAACCTGTGACCTATTATGTGGAAAAAGGGCGGGAAACCGAAGCTCAGCTGAGTATGGGCAAAACTCCCCGGATGATTGAGTTTTTTAGTCAGAAATTTGGCTATCCCTACCCATTCCCCAAATATGCTCAGGTCTGTGTAGACGACTTCATCTTTGGTGGCATGGAGAATACCTCTACCACCCTGCTGACCGATCGCTGCTTAATTGATCAACGCGCCGCGATCGATAACCGCAGTACCGAAAGTCTGGTTGCCCATGAACTCGCTCACCAATGGTTTGGCGATCTGGTAGTAATCAAGCACTGGTCCCACGCCTGGATTAAGGAAGGCATGGCGACTTACTCGGAAGTCCTCTGGACAGAATCCGAATATGGGGCAGAAGATGCCGCCTACTATCGCCTCAACGAAACTCGCAATTATCTGGATGAAGATGCCTCGCGCTATCGTCGTCCGATCGTCACCCATATCTACCGAGAAGCGATCGAACTCTACGATCGGCATTTGTATGAGAAAGGGGCATGCGTCTATCACATGATTCGTGCCGAGTTGGGCGACGAATTGTTCTGGAACGCCATCACCACCTTTGTGAATGACAACGCCCATAAGACTGTGGAAACCGTGGATCTGCTGCGGGCGATCGAAATAGCCAGTGGTCGCAACCTGCTGTTCCTATTCGATCAGTTTGTCTTCCGAGGAGGACATCCCGATTACAAAGTGGCGTACTCCTGGGATGGGGATAGCAACCTGGCGAAAGTCACCGTGAGCCAAACTCAGGCAAAAGCAGATAGCTCCGGTAGTAATAGCGGGTTATTCGATCTAAAACTGGCGATCGGGTTTGGCTATATCACCCACCCGAATGATCCACTAAAATCCTTCACGGTACGGATTCACGATCGGGAGCAAAGCTTCTACTTCCCACTTGAACACAAACCGGATTGGATTAGCTTTGATGTTGGTAATCCCATTCTCAAAACGGTCACCCTGGAATATCCAGTCGCCGAACTGAAAGCCCAATTGCAGCACGATCCCGATCCAATCGCGCGGATCTATGCAGCGGAAGCATTAGCCAAGAAAGGCGGACTGGAACCGATTAAGGCACTGTCTGAAGCGTTAAAGACCGATCGCTGTTGGGGAGTTCGCGCTGAGGTTGCCAAGAATTTAGCCACGATCAAGCTGGATCAGGCATTTACCGAACTCGTAGTCGGATTGGCTGACCCCGATGCCAGAGTCCGTCGCGCCACCGTAGAAGCCTTAGCAGACATCAAAACCGACGACAGCTATGAGGTCTTAGCTCCCCTAGTGGCTGAGGGAGATGCCAGTTACTACGTGGAAGCGGCGGCTTTACGATCGCTGGGTAGTGTTGCCGCCTCTACCTCTACCCTCAGTAGCACTTCTACCGAGCAAGCGTTGACCTTGTTAGAGTCGGTGTTACAGGAACGGCAGGGTTGGAATGAGGTCGTGCGATCGGGGGTGATCGGGGCATTAAGCCAGATGAAAACCTCGGAAGCGGCTCTGAATCTGATCCTGCAATACACTGTCCCTGGAGTCCCACAGCCCTTACGACTCGCCGCCATTCGAGCGTTGGGAGCGATCTCCACCGGACAGACAAACATCAACCTGGAACGAATTCTCGAACGCTTGGAAGAACTGTCACGCGAAAGCTTCTTCCTGACTCAGGTTTCGGTGGTTGCAGCGTTGGGACAAATGGAAACCGCTAAGGCGATCGCTATCCTGCAAGCCCTCGCTGACCATACCCCTGATGGTCGCGTCCGCCGGATCGCGGAGGAAACTGTCCCGAGAGTCCAGAAAAAACTGGGTGCCGATAAAGCCGTCAAACAGTTGCGGGAAGAACTCGATCAACTGAAAAAAGATAATCAGGAGTTGCGCAGCCGTTTGGAAACGTTGGAAGCTAAGGCTCAGTCCTAATAGCAGTTTGGCACGGGAAACGATCGCGGTCAGGAGAGGAGAAATTACGCCCTGACTGCGATCGCCAGACTCAACCTAAGTTCAATAGCCCAAATATGTCCTCAGGAACCAGTTTTTCACCTTATTGATTCCCGGCATCCCATCCTGCATCCGTTGGTCAGTCACCGACATGCCCAATAAGGCAGCAAAATCGCTGTCTGACATTGCCCCAGTCTGATGCTTCTCAAACGCATCAACGACCGTGACTAACTCATCGACTGAAAAGCTAAAGCCATTTTGGCTGGCAAACTCAGCCACCGCAGGAGCGCGTTCTCCCTTGAGTGCGGCTGACTCGGCGGCATCCAGCTCTGCTTCATTGCTGATGTTGCCATCTCCAACACCTAGCAGTGCTTCAAGCTGTTGGCGTAATGCTGCGTCTTCAGCCGTTTTTTGCATAAAATTCAACACTGCCGCAGTTGCCATAATGCAAATGCTCCGTGAGATGTACGATTCCGAGATTATATCAACAAGTCCCAGGAGTCTCGAATTAAGCAAAGTGGAAGGTTAGCAGAACTCCGCCACCTGATTAATCTTCTTCCAGCCTGACAGAAAGCTGCCGCAGGGTTTTGATATACCGACGTTGTAACAGCAGAGCTAAGGTAATTTCCTTGAATACCCAATATAAGCCTGTAAAACCGATAAATCCCAGCATGATCAGGAACAAAGGACGATGGTCGAGCAAATTTTCTACCAAACTCACCGCGACATGATGGGGGTGCGTCACCAAATTCCAACTATTAAACCGCTCAAACCGTCCCAAATACACCCCGATCGCACTCAGAGCATGGAGTAGGAGTTCTGCTTGGAACACATACCGTCCTAAGCCCTGGCGCTGGAGATAATACCCCAAATTAATCAGCGATAGCACATACGCCATCAGCCCAACCAGGACAAACACCAGATATTTAGGAATGATCAGCAACGTGCCAACAAACAATGATGACGTTTGCTGAAGTTCCCGGACTAAATGAATTAAATCGGTTAAAACGTAGGGTGCGTTGGGTAAGAAGGCAACGAATACTAAGGCAACTACCCACCAGACCACCGATCGGGTTTTTGCCTGCCGAAATAACCAAACACTGAGTCCTAGCGGGAGCAGAGCCAGAAACAGGTTCCACACCATCCAATCACTGTTCGCAAAAAAGGTATCCCAAATTAGAGTGTGCCAGGTCATAGGCAAGGAGAGAGCAAAGGGTTCATTATTGGAATCACTGTCGTTCTAGCAAATTCCGAGAAGCAAGTGCGTCCCAGAAATCCCGGTAATTGGCATGAAGAATGGGAGTAGCATTTTTCTAGCCCCAGCAAAACGGTATAGTAGGGGCGGACAAGAATTTTTAGATTTAACTGTATCGGCATCAACGAGTTTCGTTTTCCTCGATGAGCAACTCCACTTCCATCCTGGAAGATCTACTGCAAGCGCTACCCGACTTGAGACCCCAGCTTTATTTCAAGTCATCATTAACGGCGCTTTCCCATGCTATGGAAGACCAGGTGTTAGCGGGGAGCGATCGCCCGTTAGTGATCGCCAATTTCCAGCGAGAGCGGTTTTATCGCCAGGAAGCCCATCGCTACCTCCGGATTGCGGAACGGACTGAACAGGTCTATGTCCTGGCAGCCCCGGAAACTGATTTTTGTAATCGCTCCGATCGCTTTGAAACGATCGCCTTTCAGCCCAGCGATGCCCTGACCCAGGAATGGCATCTGGTAGTCGTTGGTGCCCGTTATGCCGCCTGCTTAATTTGTAAAGAGCGGCAGGTGAGCGATGCCCTGACAGAAATTCCTACCTTCGCCACAGACCAATCGCGGCGGTTCGAGGGGATCTGGACATTTGAGCGCCAAACCGTTTGTCAGGCGGCGGAGCTCTTGCTCGATCGCATTCTTGCCTACCGACCGGAGTTAGCCGAGAAGGTCAAGCAAGCCAAATCCCTATTTACGGGCAAAACTCGCACCGGCTTTAATAACGTCGATCCAGGGCCCTTCGTGGAACGGCTCGTCACCTATTTGCAGGCAGGACAGTACAAACTACTGAAAGCCTACCGGTCGATCGCAGCCCAGGAACGCAAAGAACGACTGGTGAATTTGATCACCTCTGCCATCCGGCGATCGCTAGACCCGAATGAAATCTTTAAAGTAGCGGTTCAGGAACTGGGGCAGGCATTACAGGCATGTCGCTGTCTCCTCTATCGCTGCAAAGCCACTGATGCCAGCGTCATCATCCAGGACGAATTCCTCTGTGCCAATGTTGGTTCCTTGCTTGGGCAACCCTGGAGCTTACAGGACAACCCCTTATTTCAAGCGGTGGTCGAGCGGCAAGAGCGGGTTTATGTCGAAGATGCCCGATCGACAATTTGGGTGATGGATGATGGGCGCGAAGTCACTCCCCTACGATCGCTGGTCGAACAATGGCAGATCACCTCCTGGCTGCTGGTGCCCGTGATCCAACAAAACCGTTTGTTAGGGATTGTAGAACTCCATCACTGTGGCAGTAGCCCACATCTCTGGGAAGCCGACGAACTGGAACTGATTGAAGCGATCGCGGCACAAATCGGCACAGCCTTGATTCAAGCTGAGGCGTATGCCCATTTAGAGGATCTGAACCAACAGTTAGAGGCATTAGATTTAACCCGCAGTAACTTAATTGCGATTACTGGACACGAACTGCGAACTCCCCTGTCTACGATTCAGGTCTGCCTGGAAAGTTTAGCCAGTGAACCGGACATGCCGCCGGAACTACAGCAGGTGATGTTACAGTCCGCCCTGTCAGATGCCGAACGGATGCGGAAACTGATTCAAGACTTCCTTACCCTATCTCAACTGGAAAGCGGACGGGTAGAATGGCATCTGGAAGCTTTACCGATTCGAGAATGTGTTGATCTGGCACTGAGTAGCCTGCGGATTCGTCAACAGCAGACAGAACTCCCCGAAATTAAGACTGATGTGCCGTTAGACTTACCTTTAGTGCAAGCGGATGGTGAATGGCTGGTAGAAGTGCTCACCAAACTGCTGGATAATGCCTGCAAATTCACTGACCCCAATGGTCAAATTACGATTCAAGCCGTTGTCAACACCAACTCCATGCTAGAAGTGACCGTTGCTGATACGGGACGGGGCATTGAACCCAATCGGTTAGAGGTTGTCTTCGATCGCTTTTATCAGGAAGAAGGCGCGTTACGCCGAACCACCAGCGGCACTGGATTGGGATTAGCGATTTGTCGCCAAATTGTGACCCGTCTAGGAGGTCATATCTGGGCAAAATCGGCGGGTAAAGACCAGGGCAGCCAGTTCCATGTCACCCTCCCGATCGTGCCGATCGAACCGCCGGAGCCAGCCTTGCCCAAAAAACCCCGTGGTCGCACCACCAAAGTCAAGTAAGTACCGGAGCCACCCGCGAGTGACCAACCTGCCTCCACCCCGGCAGTCAGGAATTTCCTGGTCAAGATCTTCCAGGGTGTCTCCGGAAACGTCTATTCTACTGAATACGGAATCACACGTTAGAAGATGCAGTTTTCCAAAATCCTGATTGCCAATCGCGGAGAAATTGCCCTGAGAATTCTCCGAACCTGCGAGGAAATGGGGATCGCCACGGTGGCGGTTCACTCCACGATCGATCGCCACTCCCTTCATGTGCAACTGGCGGACGAAGCCGTTTGCATTGGCGAACCTCCCAGCAGCAAAAGCTACCTCAACATTCCCAACATTATTGCCGCCGCTTTGACCCGGAATGCCAGTGCCATTCATCCGGGATATGGGTTCCTGGCGGAAAATGCCCGGTTTGCCGAAATCTGTGCCGATCACAAGATCGCCTTTATTGGACCTTCTCCCGATGCCATCCGAGCAATGGGCGATAAGTCTACTGCTAAAAAAACCATGCAACGGGTGGGAGTACCGACCGTTCCTGGCAGTGTGGGGTTGCTAATGGACGAATCGGAAGCACAGGAGATCGCCCGCAAAATTGGCTATCCCGTCATCATTAAAGCGACGGCAGGCGGAGGTGGTCGGGGAATGCGTCTGGTGCGGGAAGAAGCCGACCTCTCGGCATTATTTGCCGCCGCCCAGGGAGAAGCCGATGCCGCCTTTGGTAATCCTGGCGTTTATCTAGAGAAGTTCGTCCAGAAACCTCGCCATATCGAGTTTCAAATTCTGGCAGACAGTTACGGCAATGCCATTCACTTAGGCGAACGGGAATGTTCGATCCAGCGTCGCCACCAAAAGCTGTTGGAAGAAGCCCCCAGTTCTGCCTTAACTCCTGAACTGCGGGAAAAGATGGGCGCAGCGGCTGTGATGGCAGCGAAGTCGATCAATTATGTCGGAGCCGGGACGGTAGAGTTTCTCCTGGATCAGTCGGGAGAGTTCTACTTCATGGAAATGAATACCCGCATCCAGGTGGAACATCCCGTCACCGAAATGATTACAGGGTTAGATCTAATCGCTGAACAAATCCGGATTGCCCAGGGTGAACGCCTCAGCCTCACTCAGGAGCAGGTAGAGTTACGCGGACACGCGATCGAATGTCGGATTAATGCCGAAGACCCCGATCACAACTTCCGTCCCCATCCCGGACGAATTAGTGGCTACTTGCCGCCCAGTGGTCCCGGTGTGCGGATGGATTCCCATGTTTACACTGACTATGAGATTCCGGCTTATTACGACTCATTGATTGGCAAGCTCATTGTCTGGGGACACGATCGCCCTGCTGCCATTCGCCGCATGAGACGGGCATTACGGGAATGTGCGGTAACGGGTTTACCCACCACCATTAGCTTCCATCAGAAAATCTTGGAAACGCCGGAATTTCAGCAGGGCGATATCTATACCAATTTCGTGGAACAGGTGATGTTTAACAAAAAATAGACATCACATCATCATGCGTAACAGTCCTTGTTGTCCCAGGAGAATTTCCCGTACCAGACTAAAGATGCCAACCCAAATAATGGGGGTAATATCCACCCCACCGAGGGGCGGCACGATTTTCCGGGAGGGGGCAAGGAAGGGTTCCGTCGGGATCGCCACCAGATTAAACGGGAAGCGAGCCAGGTCGGCTTGGGGATACCAGGTGAGCACAATCCGAAAAATAAATAGGAAGGTCATCACTGCCAACAGCACACCCAACACCCAGGAGGTGATCTCAAGCTCAGTCATACGCGATCGATGAAACACCCATTAAGGGATGTAAATTACTGCTTTCCTTATCTTAGCGGCATGGTTCCCTTTCCTGAAGCGGAGGTAAGCTGAACCTCGCTGCCTTTATGCACTAACCGCATTTCAGTAACCTCCGAATCTGATGCCTTCCTTCAGCCTTCCTTCAGCAAAATTCAGCGATCTGCTTCTCAATGGTGTGACAGACCGTTAAAATTATGAAAAACAATTTGTTGTAAGCGAGGCACAAGGGCTCATGACTCCTTCTCTGGCAAATTTCCTACTCAGCCTGGTTTGGGGTGCGATTATCGTCGTGATTCCGCTCACGGCTGCACTCATCTTTATTAGCCAAAAAGATAAGATTCAACGTTCATAGTCCATTGTTCACTTGTTTACCTGGGGGTCGCTGTTCCGACAGAGATCCCCTTGCCGTATTTTTCGACTATCACCATTACCTTAGGTCAGCTCAAGGGCAGGATGAGTTCCGGCAACATTTGAGCGATCACCTAAGGTTTTTTCATATCCAAACGAATTGATGACTTTGGGAAGTTTGCCCAACTGCCTCCGGAACGCCAGTTCGCTGGTGGAGATTTTGGGCGTAACTGGTTAACATAGAATGTACTGTTAAAGCGATTGGCGATGGTAAACGTCGGACTAAACTGGAGTAGCTTTGTAGGCATTGCCCTGGCAGCCGCCGGAGCCGCCCTCTATTTCCTGCGATCGATGCGCCCGAAACTAGCGCGTGACCACGACATTTTTTTTGCGGCAGTTGCGTTGCTGTGCGGTGGGATTCTGTTCTTCCAGGGTTGGCGACAAGACCCCATTCTTCAGTTTGGGCAGTTTCTCCTGGCAGGTTCCGCCGTCTTCTTCGCCGTTGAAAGCATTCGGATGCGCGGCATTACGACCGAGCAAGCCAAACGGAATGCCCCGATCGTGGATGATGAGCGCCCTGTGAGTCAGCGCTATAGCGTTCGTGCCGAATTAGATGACCTGATGCCCTACGACGAGCGACCACGGCGGATTCGGGGTACCCGAGATAGTCGAGCGAGCCGGGATGAGTATGACGATACCGCCTCTCGCCGCCCAAGTAGCCGGACTAGCGTAGACGATCGCTATGGCAGCGATCGCACTCGTAAACGTCGTCCCCGTCCGGGGGATGGCATGGTTGATGACATTGGGTTAGAGAGCGACGACAAACCCTATCGCAGCCGGAGTTCCAACCCCCCTCCCCGATCGGGTGGTTCAGCAAGTACCCGCCCCAGGCGACCTCGCCCCTCGGATGATGATCTGCGCTCCCGCGAACGGAATGTTGAACCGCCATCTTCCGAGTATGTTGATTATCGCCCGATTGAAAACGATGACGAGGAAGATAACTGGTCATAGGCTGGGTTGGCTTTCTCTAGGAATTACCATCACCTTAGCGGCATGTACACAACCGACGGTACCGATGGGTCCCTCGGAACTGAACAGCCGCTTTAATGATGAACAGCCTGCTTTGAGTGGGGATGGTCGGTATCTGGCGTTTGTATCGAATCGGGATGGGGGACGGGGCATCTTCTTATATGACCTGAGGATGCAGCGATTTGTGAATTTACCCCGGTTAAATCGCCGGGATGCGATCGCGGAATCTCCCAGCCTCAGCTATACCGGACGCTACATTGTTTATTTAGCCAGTGATAGCGCTCGACCCGAAATTGAACTTTACGATCGGGCGACTCAACAGCCCCAAGTTTTGTCGATCGGCTACCGGGGCTGGATCCGCAACCCCAGTATTAGCCCTGATGGTCGCTACATTGTTTACGAAACAGGTAGTCGGGGACAGTGGGATATTGAGGTATTGGATCGGGGAGCGGGAGTTGAACTGGATACCGCCGATTTTCAACGCCGCTCCACGCCAAATCCCATCCCTTAGAAGCTGAACTGACCGCGAATATTCCCCACAAAGATTGTGGGATTGTCATTAAAATTATTGGCATTAAAGATCGCGTAGACCGATGGCACGATCGCGATATTGTCAGTCACAGGGTAATAATAGGACGCTTCTAACTCGTACATCGTGCCGCCATCCCCGGCCCCAGAGGCAAAGTAGCGTTTGCCATGCAGGATATCCATTGGCATCAAGAAGGTAAGGGTCGCCAGTGCCCCCCGCTTACCCAAATCCGGGAAACCTAAACCCACCTGGAAGGATTGCACATTGATAGCTTTATTGATCGGCTTCAGGGTGGTAGTGGCATAGCCGTAGCGCCCAAAGATGCCGAAACCTGGAGTAATCAGCCAATCAAAGTTAAAGGCAAGATGGTGAGCAAAGGCATACTTCAAGCCACCAGGCGCTACACTGCCGTCTGGGAGCAGTTCGGAAAAACCCGGTCCAGCATCCACGAACCCATAGGGGAGCGGTTCTCCGACTGCATTGCCCACTTGCCCGCCAACGGCCTGTAAGCGGGAGTAGTTATATAAAAAGCGGAGATTAATGGTACTGGTAGGCGAATAGGTGACTTCAAAGGTAGAGGTATTGCTGCCACCAAATAAGCCAAAGTTGGGATCACTGGAGGTATTAAAGCCTAACCCCGGCACATTGGGTAGAAATTCGGTGTTCTCACCCAGATAACCCGCCGCAATCCGAAACTGACTACTGGGAGTCCATTCCACGACCGCACCGGAACCCCGATCGATCGCATTGGACTGTGTACTGCCGATCGAGTCAAAGCTACCCGCTCCCGTCAGGAAGAAGGTAAAGCGGTTAAAGTCAAAATGGCGATACCAGTTGATCCGGGGCCCTACGGCGACTTTGAGGGAGTCATTCACTGGAAACTGGTAGAAGAAATCGCGAATGATTACCGTCGTATCCCCATTAATGCTATTCGCCGATTGGTCGGTAAAGGGGGATCCAAAGGAATTAAAAAAGCCCGCCGAGGCATACTGGTTGGCAGGCGAAATCCCATTACCCGCTGCCAGAGTCGTCACCAATAAATCCCGACCTGTAAACGACGTATTGAGAGTCAACCAGGTTAAAAAGCTTAGGGTCGTTTGGGGCGCACCGGACCTCAGCACGATCGGATCCCCGCCGGAACGGGCTGCCGCAAATCGGACATCCGGTGGTACGCCCGGAATCCCTTCATAGTTGACATCATCTCCGGCTCCGGCTCCAGTCAAATTCATCCACGCCAACCCATTCAGTTTGGTTGTGGTCGAAAATTGTTGTTTTTCCAAAGTCGCGGTGCGGACATCCAAACTATCAACCCGTCCTCGCAGAGTCGCCAGTTCTGCCGCAAATTCCTCTTGCAACCGTTGCAGTGCCAGCAAATCTTCCTTCCTGACCAGATCACCCGTTGCCCCGGCAATTAGTTCCTGGATTTTATCCATACAGGCATTTAAGCCCGCCGCAAATTCATACCGAGTCATGGCGCGGTTGCCCCGATAGGTGCGATCGGGATAGCCCACAATACAGCCATAGCGTTCGACCAGGGATTGTAACGCCTGAAATGCCCAATCCGTGGGTCGTACATCCGTCAACTGAGAGACCGAAGTCACCTGTTCCATGCCCTCGGTTGGCAGTGCCTCAGGCGTAGCCGCTAAACTGCTTACACTGGGTATTGCCTCCATCACCTCTAGGGGACGGGCTTGCGCCACGATCGTGCTCGGCTCTGCTACCTCGGAAGTTACTGTAGAAAGGGATGGGGTTGACACGATCGCCCTACCAGACTCCACCGCCTGCGCCTGAGGCGATAGTCCCATCACTGCAAATACTGTTAGTAGAGACAGCCATAACCGTTGGGAGATTGTTGATTGAACCGTTGCCATCATCCTTACCATCCGTTCCTCACACCACAAACAACACAATTTGGAAACTTGAAAATCCTACCAAAGGGTGATTGTCAAATATGTAACCTACGGACACCCCTCTGGGATCCAAGTCAGGAAAGCATTATTTTTTACTTGAATATGTAACTAGCATGTTTTGCCGTGTTCAGTGTATCCACCATGAGTCAGAACGAAGCAATTCCTTTACATACCTTGCAACCTTTAACCCGATTTTCTAATCGAGCAGATGCCTATGCTAAATATCGCCCCAGTTATCCAGAGGCGGCGATCGCGACAATTCTGGCTGAATTAGGTGCTCCCCATCGGCTGATTGCTGCCGATATTGGGGCTGGAACAGGCATTTCCTCACGATTACTCGCGGATCAGGGAGTCCAGGTGTGGGCAGTGGAGCCGAATCAAGCTATGCAGCAAGCGGCTACCCCCCATCCCCAGGTGACGTTTCAAACGGCAACGGCTGAAGAGACAGGCTTACCCGATCGCAGCATGGATTTAGTTACCTGCTTTCAAGCCTTTCACTGGTTTGATGCCGATCGCAGCCTGCCGGAATTTCACCGCCTCCTCAAACCGGGGGGTCGGTTAGCCTTAGTCTGGAACAACCGCGATCGGGATGATGGTTTTACAGCCAGTTACAGCCAATTAATCCAAGCTGCCTCGGGGCATCACCCAGCCGAGCAACTCCGGGATCTGACCCAAACCTGCGATCAGTTAACCCACAGTCCATTATTTACCCAGGTACGGCAAACAACCTGCCACCATCAACAGGCAGTGGATTGGACAGGATTACTGGGTCGAGCACAAAGTACGTCCTACCTGCCCCATGAGGGAACCGCCTATGACCAACTGGTGGCTGACCTCCGCCAACTGTATCAACACTGGGCAGATGCCGATGGATTGGTCTACCTGAGCTATTCCACTGATATATTTCTGGCAGAGACGGTGATGTTAAGCGATCGACTCTAACGCCCGATCGGATAGGGCACGATGGCCCAGCACCATCAACCGGACATCCCCCGCTCCGGAGGTAAGCCCTCGTCGCTGGGGTTTCACAGGGCGATCGTTGAGCAGTTGTAGTTCGACTTCAGACAGAATGCGGGCTAAGACTAACTGCATCTCATAGAGAGCAAATGCCATGCCGATACAGCGTCGTCCTCCCGTCCCAAATGGCATGTATTCGTAAGGCGAAAATTGTCGGAGTAAAAACCGCTCTGGCTTAAACTGCTTCGGTTCTGGATACAGATCTGGTCGCTGATGCAACAAATAAATACAGCCGACGACATCTGTGCCTGCCTCAATCTCATAGCCCATGAGTTTCCGCGCTGTTTTGGGCACACGGGGGAACGCCAACATGCCGACGGGATAAATCCGCAGAGTTTCTGAGCAAATTGCCGCGAGATAGGGCAAGCGAGTGACTGTGCCGGGGGTCATCTCATCCCCTAAACTATCGAGTTCCCGGAGTGCCTTTTCCTTCACCTCAGGGAGGGCATGTAGCCAATAAAGTGCCCAGGTTAATGCCGTTGCCGTGGTTTCATGGCCGGCAATGAGCAGAGTCATTAGCTCATCCCGTAACTCCTCATCGGTCATGGGTTGTCCCACCTCATCACAGGCAGACATCAGCAAAGACAGAATATTCGTGCGATCGGGATTAGAAGCCTGCCGCCGTTCTTGGATTTCGCGGTAAATCAACTGATCAACTTGCTGCCGTTGGTAGAGAAATCTGCCCCAGGGACTAAACCGACCCAGATCCCACCGGAACCCTGGAAAGTAGAGCATGGCAACACTGGCTGGCTCAGTAATGCTATCCAACATAGCACCAAGCCAATACTCTAACTGCTGCATCCGTTCTCCTTCATCTACCCCAAACACGGTTCGGAGAATCACCCGCATTGAAATGGCTTGCATGAACGATCGCACCGAAAAGGGTTGGTTCACCTGCCAGCGATCGATCACCTGCCCCGTAATCTCCCAAATCGTCTGCCCATAGTTCCGCATCCGTTCGCCATGAAACGGGGGTAACAATAATTGTCGCTGTCGTCTGTGAGCGCCACCACTTAGACAGATGACTGAGGATGGGCCGAGCATTGGCTCAAAAATCTGATTGCGATCGCCAGGGGTTTCGTACTCTTTGCTATCTGCCAGTACCTCTTGCAACAGATGAGGACTATGAATAAAGACGATAGGAGCCAGTTTGTCGCCTACAGGTAGGGTGAATAGGTCACCGTAGCGTTGGGCAGAGGATTCCATCAGGGCAAAGGGATTGACAATCCATTGGAACATCTGTCGCCATGCCGGGGTTTGGGCATCATGGGGTAAGTGATTCAGCATGAGGTTGGAAGATAAGGGGGCATTGACACCAGGTTGCCTGGGTTCACCTAAATGTTAATAGCTGGGAGCGTTACCCGGTTTCCATTTAATATTGCAGCCAATACTCGGCTTTTGCTCTGGGGAAACTGGCTGACCTGCCAGTACCGTATCGATCGCTGCCCTCAAGTCAGTTCCCGTCACTGGCAACCCATTGCCCGGACGACTATCATCCAGTTGCCCGCGATAGACTAACCGCCGATCGCGATCGAACAAGAAAAAGTCCGGAGTGCAAGCCGCCGTATAAGTTTTAGCCACGTCCTGCGTTTCGTCGTAACAGAAGGGAAAGGTGAACCCCAAGGACTGCGCCATCTCCTTCAAGTAAGGCGGAGCATCATTAGGATAATTCGCGACATCGTTAGCACTAATGGCAACAATTCCCAGGCTCTGGTCATGATAGTCTTGCCCCAGCTTGGCAAGTTCTGCCTGTATGTGCTTCACGTAGGGACAATGCTGACAGATAAACATCACCAGGAAGGCGGTGTGATCGGCAAAGGTGGTTAGGGAAATAGTCTGTCCAGATACCACATCTGGCAAAGCAAACGCTGGAGCAGGTGTCCCTAATGCCAACATTGTGGAAGGAGTGAGTACCATATTGCCAATTATTCCTAATTCGCTCATTCACAGTGTAAAAGGTAATCATAGGATCGCGATCGTAGACAAGGGCAACTACTGCCGCAGAGTTGTCCCGCAGACCAGCCATTTTCCATCCAGCGCGATCGTGATCTAAACGAATAATTCTATTAATTACGGTATTCTGCTTAGAATTCTATTGAATAATTTTTTAGCAACTGATGTTAATGAGGGGATAGCTCACTCATGGGTAAGCGCTACAGTCGGCGGCAATTTTTGATGGATGGAGCCGTAGCAGGAGTTGGAGCCCTGCTGCTGAAAGGGTGTGGCATCAACATGACCGTAGACAGTCCCGTAGACAGTCCGGCGGCTAACAGTGGCTTAAAGGCGGCGATCGTTCTCCCCGGTGTCATTACCGACCAAGCCTGGAATCAGGCAGGGTATGCCGGACTGGAAGCAATCAAAGCCCAACTTGGGGCAGAAACCGCCTATGTGGAAAAAGTGGGGCAGGCAGAGCAAGTAGAAGTTTTGTCGGACTTTGCCCGACGCGGATTTAATCTGATTTATGCCCACGGGGGGCAGTTCGATGCCGCGATTCAACAGGTTGCCCCTCAGTTCCCGCAATCCTTCTTTATTGGCGTAAATGGTGCGGCCTCGGGCACCAATATTGCCTCACTCCGCATTGATCATCTGCAAGCTAGCTACTTGTGCGGGATGATTGCCGCCGAAATGAGCCAATCGAAACGGCTGGCATACCTGGCAGGGCAAGAGTTCCAGGCAACACAGGAAGAATTACGTGGCTTTGAACTCGGGGCAAAATCCATTGATCCCAGTATTCAGGTCAGTTCCAGCTTTACCGGAGACTGGAATGATGCCGCTAAAGCCAAGGAAGCCGCCGAAGCCCTGATTTCCACTGGAGCCGATGTGATTTATCAATGGCTGGATAATGCCGCTCCGACCGTCTTACAAGCGGCTGCCGATCGCGGTATCTATGCGTTTGGTAATACGGCTGACCAACTCGATGTAGCTCCCAAAGCGGTTCTAACCAGTGCAGTCAAACGGATTGATTTAGCGATCGCTAAATTAGCCGAACTTGCCCAAAACAATAATCTCAAAGGCGAAGTGTATTCCCTGGGTTTGAAGGAACCCACCATTTTATATCTGGGCAAATTCAATGCTGCGGTTCCCCAAGCTTTACAGGATCAAGTCAAACGAACCTCAGACGCGATCGTGGCAGATCAACTGACCTTTGAAACCTGCACCGAAGGTGGAAAACCCACTCGTTGTGTCAAAGGAGCGGCGTGACCGAGCTACGGTTAGAGGGAATTACCAAACGATTTGGCAGGTTTGTTGCCAATGATCAGATTAGTCTGGAGGTCAAATCTGGTTCTATCCATGCGGTCTTGGGTGAAAACGGAGCCGGAAAAACCACCTTGATGAATATCCTGTGTGGACTGTACCGCCCCGATGCCGGCCAGATTTACCTCAACCAGCAACCAGTACAGATTGATTCCCCCAGTGCCGCGATCGCCCAGGGCATTGGCATGATCCATCAGCACTTTATGCTAGTTCCCCAGCTTTCGGTGGTGGAGAATCTTATCCTGGGAACAAAATTCTCGTTGGGCTTGAATCTGAAGCAACGAGCCGCAGAACTCGCAGCACTGGCTGAATCTTATGGCTTACCGATCGATCCCTTTGCCAAAGTCAGCGATCTGCCGATCGGCGCACAGCAACGGGTGGAAATCCTCAAAGCCCTGTATCGGCAAGCCAAACTCCTGATTTTGGATGAACCCACCGCCGTCTTAACGCCGCCGGAAATTGCCACCTTTTTTACAGTGTTACGGCAATTAGCCGCTAATCAGCACACGATTATTTTCATTAGTCACAAATTAGATGAGGTGATCAATCTCTGCGATACGGTGACGGTGTTACGGCGGGGACAGGTGGTTGCCAGTACCACCACAGCGAACACCACTCCTAAAGCTCTGGCAGAATTGATGGTAGGGCGAGAGATTAATTTTCAACTTGAGAAGCCCGTTCAGACTAATGACACGATCGTCCTTAATGTCAATCATTTGCATGTCCGGGACGATCGCGCCTTACCTGCTGTCCAGGGCGTATCTTTCCAACTGCGAGCCGGGGAAATTCTGGGCATTGCTGGCGTAGATGGTAACGGACAACGGGAACTGGCAGACGCGATCGCCGGACTGCGACCGATTACCGATGGAACGATCGCCTACCAGGGACAGGAGATTACCGCCAACGCTAGCAACCGTCACCCCCTCAAACTCGGTTACATTCCCGAAGATCGGCAAAAAATGGGGCTAATTTTGCCATTCAGTATTGCCCGGAATCTAATTCTAAAAGCCTTTAACCGTTTACCCTTCTGTCGGCATTGGGTCTTACAGCGATCGGCAATTAACACCCATACCAACTGGGCAATCCAGGCATTCGATATCCGAGCCACTAGCGGCACCCTCAAAGTTAGCCAGCTATCGGGGGGCAATCAACAAAAGGTGGTATTGGCGCGAGAGCTATCCGGCGAACCGGGATTAATTATTGCTATGCAACCGACTCGTGGCTTGGATGTGGGGGCAACGGAATATGTCCAGCAAGCCTTATTAGCCGAACGGAATCGCGGCACCGCCATTCTGTATATTTCCACCGAGTTGGAAGAAGTGCTGGCGATGAGCGATCGCATTGCTGTCATGTATGCCGGACAATTTGTAGAAGTTCTCGACGCGGCTCAGGCAAACCGGGAGACGATCGGGCTACTGATGGCAGGCGGCAAGCAGAACGGATCAGGTCGCGACTAACGAACCATTCATGGGTACATTCAATGCAGGCGTAGCTACAGCCGACGGCTTTTCCAGACCACAGTGTAGCGCTTTCCGAGCTTTATGTGCCCATAACGAATCACCGGTAGTCATCAAGCATAAATAACGGCGAGTCACTTCCGGCAACACAATCCCCTGTAATTCCGCCCCTTCAATCTTGACTCCCAGAACACTGGCATCCCGCAAATCCGATCGCCGCAGATTCGCCCCACTCAGATTCGTCCATTTCAAATTGGCGCTGCCTAAGAATGCCTGCTCTAAATTGGCACCTGTTAGGTCAGCTCCAGCCAAGTTTGCGCCCCGGAGTTTCGCTTCCTTTAAGTTGCTGGTGGCAAGGTGGGCAGCCTGTAAATTGCTGCCATTCAACTTTGCCGCCGTCATATCTACTCCAGTCAGATCAATCTCATGTAAATCGACCCCGTTTAGGAATGCCTCGGCTAAGTTCACCCCATTCAAAAAGGCTCCCTGCAAAATGGCTCCACTTAACCGAGCGCCGCGCAAATTCGCCCAATTGAGATTTGCCCCAGTCAGCAGGGCACTCCGCAGATTTACTCCCTGCATTGTGGCTCCACATAGATTCGCCCGCTTCAGGCAAGCCCCCCGCAAATTCACATGGCTGACGTTCGCCCCACTTAATTTCGCTTTAGACAAATCTGCCTTGACCATAAACGCCCCATGTAAGTTGGCTTTGGTCAGGTCAGCGTCAATCAAGCACCCTTCACTCAATTTGGTAAAACGCAAATCCGCCCAGTTGAGGAACGCCCCACTTAAGTTGGCTTTGGTCAAAAATGCCCGACTCAAGTTGGCACCTGTCAGGTTCGCCCCTTCTAGATTGATATCGACTAACGTCATGCCGCCGAGATCGGCACCCCTTAAATCAACTCCGGCAAAATCTCGGTTACCTGCCTCATAGGATTTGAGTAGATAACGGGCTTCCATATTGCTCAATACCTCTAACGGCTGGAGAGAGTAAAAATTAATCAACTGAGGTTTGCTCACCCTCTAGTCGGTCTATATCCCAGTGTATGGTTTGCCTCTATAGTTCCCTGCCAGAGTTTGTTTTTATTGAATTAATCGCTACGTTATTTAAAGCTTTCTGAACTTCCGCTATACATTCGACTTCCAGCGATCGCCCAGATGTCAGCCACCTGATCGCAATCAAACCGTCGCTCTACCAGTAAGATGGTCAACACAAACAGACCAGCCCTTTCAGACCTGAGCGATCGTTATGCGAGCCAAAATCCGCGACACCGAAATTTACTTTGATATTGAAGGCTCTGGGTTGGTGCCAGATGGCTCCCGAATGCGCGAGAAACCGATGGCATTTCTAGTGCATGGTGGCCCGGGTGCCGACCATACCGGATTTAAACCCACCTTTTCGCCGCTGAGCAAAAAAATGCAACTGGTGTATTTTGACCATCGGGGACAGGGGCGATCGGCGCGGGGTGATCAAGCCAGCTACACGTTAGAAAACAACGTGGAAGACATGGAAGCCTTGCGGGAGTATTTAGGCTTGGAAAAAATTGTCGTGATTGGCGCGTCCTACGGGGGCATGGTTGCCCTCACCTATGCCAGTCGGTATCCCGATCGCGTGTCGCATTTAATCGCGATCGTCACGGTTCCCGATTCCCGGTTTTTAGACCGCGCCAAAGAGATTCTGGCAGAACGGGGAACTGACGAACAAAAAGCGATCGCCCAGCGCCTATGGGATGGCAATTTTGAATCAGAAGCGCAACTGAAAGAGTATTTCCACATTACTCGGACGTTGTACTCCATCACCGCCGAACCGGATAGTCCCCCGCCCAAAAGTTGGGATCGGGCGATTCTGTCTCCTGATGCGATCAATCTAGCGTTTGGCGACTTTCTGCGTTCCTATGATGTGCGGGAGCAGCTACCTAAGATTACCGCTCCCACCCTGGTGATCGGTGCTCGGCATGATTGGATTTGTCCACCCGAATTTTCGGAGGAAATTGCTCGCCTGATTCCCAACGCAGATCTACGAATTTTTGAGCAGAGCGGTCATGCCATCCGCGCCGATGAACCGGAAGCCCTACTCGATGCGATCGCCGGATTTATTGTCTACAACCGTTAGTTACAACCGTTTATCGAGATGGGTTTTGATCCGGTGGCGTAATTCTTTTGTCGTCGGCAGATCGATCGCATGGCGTTTGAATTCTGGCGAGTGAATCCAGGGATGCTTGTGGCGTTCTGGATCGGATTCGTACCGGGGAAAAAGATGCCAGTGGACATGGGGATCAAGGTTGCCGTAGCAGGCATGATTCATTTTCCAGGGCTGAAAGGTATCGACGATCGCCTGAGTTGCCAGGATTAATTCCGCAAATAGCCCCTGTTGCACCGCCGGATCCAGTTCATGTAACTCGCGGACATGCTCTTTGAGTAACAGCAGGGAGTAGCCGGGATGAAATTGATGGAAGCCGACTACAAAGATTGAGTGTTCAAACTCATGAATGAAGTAGGGATTCTGACCGTTCCGCCACAGACTAATTTGATCACAGACCATGCAAGATGCTTCGGATGCCGTCATGCTAACTTTTCGCAACCATGATGAATGAAGGTGTCAGCAAAAGCTTACCGCCTTCGGAGCATCGAGAATACCGCAATTCCAATGGGAATCATTCACCTCTCTCTCCTGTTGCTAGAACTTCTGCCCCAAACCAAATTGCAGTTTCGTATCACCCTCTACATTCACACCAAAATCTAACCGGACAATGCCGATCGGTGAATTGACTCGCAGCCCTGCCCCAAATCCCGCACCTGTTCCCGGCTTGTCGCGATCGATGCCCGGTTCTCCCAAGACCGCATCACTACTACCCAGATCGGAGCCAAAGTCCGCAAATACCACCCCACCAATGAATTTATAGATTGGGAAGCGATACTCTGCTGAGAGCAAGAAATAACTGCGGCTACTGGCAACATCCCCCGAATCATATCCCCGAACAGAATCAACCCCACCTAACGTAAAGGCATTGTAAGGTGGCAGATCTCCTAAAACAGTGCCACTTTGCACATTGAAGGCGAATACCTCTGGTTGCTGTGTTCCCCGCTCTGCCCGACTTTCGGGAGTCGTTAGCCAGTTGACTGGAAAGAACTGGGCATAGTTGGCTTGCAACGTATTATTGAGAATACTTCCTGTCCCGATCGGAATCGATTGTGCCGTACTCAGACGTAGCACTGAGCCTGTACTGGGATTAATTGGGTTATCCCGCCGATCTCGCACCGCCGCAAAGGAGATCGTCGTCAGGTCATCATAGCCTTTGCCACTCCATGACAGAGGATTCCCTTGCTGATCGCGCTTTTCCGTATCTCCGTCTTCGTCGGTCATGCGAGTGCGTGTATAGTTGAGTCCCAGGTTGCCCATCCACTCAGACCCGATCGGCTTCTCAGCATAGATGCCACCCCCAAATTGCCGCTCCCGCACTTTATCCTCATTCTCCAGCCGAATTTCCTCATCAAATACCCGAGATAAGCCCCGCCGCCGGAAGATGAACGCTCCATAGCCTGGGGTGTCTGGCGTAGATTCGCGATACGGGCTGCGGAAGTTACCTTCAAACAGGACATCTCGACCGCTAATCTGCACCGTTCCACCGAGTTGTTGCCCTAAACCGCTAAAGTTGCGATCGTTATAGGTGATCGTGCCGTAGATCCCGACATCCTCGTTGTAGCCGCCACCAAAGTTAAACCCGCGAGATTTGCCTTCCACCAGGTTATAGACTACTACCGTCTGACGAGCATCCCCTTCAAACCCAACATTGACGCGATCGAAAATTCCTAGACCATACAAGCGTCGAATGTCATCTGCCACCACGGACTCTTGAAACACCTGTCCGGGCTGTAATTTGATCTGATCTCGCACAAACCCCGGTTGCGTCCGCCCTTGAATTGGTTGACCATTCGCATCGACGGTTCTGCCTTCGGCGTTAATAAACCGAATCTGGACATCGGTGACATACCCTTCTGCCACCTCTACGGTGAGCGTCCCCTGGGCATTGGGTTCCACTGATAATACCCGCGCCAAATTATAGCCATTGGTGATATACCACTGGTTGATTTGGCGAACCGCCTGCGTAATTGCCGTGGGACTAATAGCTTGATTAATTTGATTGGCAAAAATCGGGTTAGCCACTTCTAGAGTCAGCACTTGCGCTCCCGACAACTGGAGCGATCGCACGACGATCGGCTGCACCTGATAGGTCACGGCTACCCCGATCGCCGTAGGAACGCTACTGACATTCGCACTGGCAAACAATCCCGTGTCCAAAATCGCTGCCACATCCGCCTGCTGTTGGCTGGGAGTCGTCGGGCCTCCGGGTCGGGTACGCACCGTGCGACGAACCACCTCTTGCAACTCCGCATCTACCCCAATCACCTGGACATCGGTTGCCGTCACCACAAGTTCATTGGGATTCTGCGAGATCGGCGGCGGGGTGGGGGTGGGTGGAGTTGGCACAACCACTTGCGCGGGCGCGATCGGAGTCCCAGACGGAGTTGGCGTTGTGGGTGGCATTGGCCAACCCGTTGACGGAGTAGCGGTAGCCGGAGCCGGCGTGGCGGGTGGTAGGTCTGAATCTACCGTCGAGGCAGAACTAGAAGACTGAGAAGAGGCTGGGATCACCCAGGTTGGCTCAGAAATAGAGACTGGCGGTGCGATCGGAGATGCCGACGCTGGAGCCGCCAATTGTGTAGATGCCTGGGGAGAGGGTACAGGATTTGTGGTCGCTGGCACCGCGACAGGACGGTAGTTTTCGTAATATTGCGGCGATCGGGACGCTTCGGATGCTGTTGGCACAGAAGCCGAAAACTCCTGGGCAACCAGTGTTTCTGGCGCAGCCACCGGAGCCGTAGGCACAGCAGAAGGTAGCGTCACCGGAGCCAGCCAGCGTGAATCATCCGACACCGCAACCGAGGTGGCACTGGCAGGATGATAGAGATCACCAGCGACGATCGCTGCTAGGGCAAACATGGCTAGTCCATACAACCGCATTAGGGTCACCGATTTTGTCACAGTCAATGAAGCGTCCAAGGTTGTGAGGTGGGGATTTAATAAAGGATGGTTGTCATGTACGTTTGCCCCCATAAACCAGCTAGAGTCGATAATTTCGCACCTTCATTCTGCACAGGCTCACCATAATGGCTGACTCCTTTACAAAAAGATACAAAACTCGATTAATCGTTATACTCTGAGCAGCAAAAAGCGAGCAATCCCAGGATCAAGGAATGACCAGGGCTGCCAGGGGAAAATGGGGGAGATTCCAGTCACTAGCTCACATGACTAATGACCCGACCGGTAGTGCAAACCTGCTGCCGTAATTGAGTGCAAGCGTTCGGAGCACTCTGACGCTATCCCTGATTGAATCAACGACTACTTGAAGGGAGCCTATCTATTACACGCACAATTGCCCCCGATTGTTCCGGGCAGGGCAACCACGCTATTCCGTTAAGTAATCGTAGGTTTTAATCAGTTTCTTCACCGTTTTCACATAGTCCCGGGTGATCGTCGGCGGCTTGCCATTCGGCCCCAGTTCCAAAATGGCATGACCCAACCTGTCACAGGCACGATCGTTAATCGATGCGACCAACTTTTCTGGGGTGGTCAGGTTATCTTCGGCAATTTTGCGAATTACCGCCGCCGCACTGCCAGCTTGGGTTAGGGAGCGTAGCACTTGCAGTTCGTACTCCGGCAACTGCACCAAAAATTCTGTCCAGGTTTCCGACAGGGTTTGATTGGAGGGATCGCTGGGCTGACTGGACTGAGCCGGACTGGGCTGAGCCACTGTCTGAGTTACGGGTTGACTGACAACCGTTGCCACTGCCCCCGAGGACGAACTCTGCGATGACTCCATCGCCTTCCCGGAAGCCGGAGTTGCAGCATCCAATTTCCCATTGCCATCCCGCTTTTTGGCAGAAGACGACTGCACCACTTGAGTTGCTGAAGAGTCTGGCGCGATCGCCGAAGGATGCTGACGCTTGGGAGCGGCGCGATCGACCTCCTGGGTTGCCAGCACCGCTTCAATTGATAGCTGCTCTGCCTGCAATACCGCAATCTGCTGTTCCAGCGCCTCTTTCTCCCGCCGATGGCTGATTACCTGATCCTCTAACTGTGCCAATTCAGTTTGTAAGGCAGTGATCTGAGTTTGCAACTGTTTCAGTGCCCCCTGCAAGGGATTTGCCCCCGTTTCCAGTTCGCGTTTTTTGGCTTCGGCATAGGCCAGATATTGTTCCAGTTCCTTCCGGCAGCGCTCCAGATCATCAACTTCGCCTCGGAGAATTTTCGATTCCAGCGTCAGTTGTTGGTGCTTCTGGCTCAATGCTGCGATTTCCTGGTTCAGGCGATCGCGGGTCTGATGTTGTTCAGCAATCTGGGTGTTCAGTTGACTTAGTTCACCCTGAAGCCAATGCAAATTGGTTTCGATCTTCTGCCGACTTTCTGCCGCTTCTACCAGAATTTGATTCACCTCAGCTTCAGGTAGCTCAGAGGTTGGTTCTAGCTGGGGTAATGGCGGAATTAATATTCCCGGTTCCACAGGAGCCGACAAATCCCAACTGATTGCCCGTCTAGAGGCAAAGGCAGGAGTGGGAACAGTAGGTGTAGGAGGCTGCCGCAGTTGCAATTGCATTGCGGTTAATGCCTGGGCAACCCGGTCTTTTTCTGCCGTCATGTCAGCAATTGTCTGATGCAACTCTGCCCGCCGACGCAATAGCACTCGGATCTGATGGTTTAGCCCCACAGCCTTGCCACCACCGCGTTGCTGCTCCTGCCAGGTGACGATCGCGACCGCGATATACGTTGCCGCTACGGTAATTAACCCTGTGACAAAGGCTCGGACAACATCAGGACTAATGAGTAGACAAATGCCCAGGCTTACACCAAAGGCGATCGAGCCGAGAAGAAACTGATTTTTCACCATACCGAGTCACTAGACGCAGGGAAAAAATCTGCCCACTGAGCAGCAAACTTACTCCATCAACCACTTACTAATCCAAATCCCAGTGAGAGAAATTTAGGACAGAAAGCGTAGCTTAATAGTACGTCCTCTTTGCCAGAATGGTAGCCCTTCCCATTACGGCTTTAGCAGTTCTAACACTGGATCACTGGCATAGCTACGAATTCGCTCAATCACAGCCAGAGAGCTTAACCCACTGGGAATTAAATCCGGGAATTGTGCCAGACTTTCGATCACACTATTAGCAACGTTATAGTTCGGCGTGTCACCAAAGCGGAGGGTAAGTAACTCTAAAAGTTCCAGGGCGTAATCTGGGAAATCCAGCACATCAGCAATGCCAGCTAGCTTTAACAGATGCTCTGGAGTTTTGAAACCGGAATTTTGCTCCTCTGCCACCAGATCCCGCAGGTAGAGGGCATCGCCCCACAGGAGTTGTCCGGCCCGTACCGTCGATCGAATTGGTAAATTCGCCCGTGAGCCATAGCCACCCTGCAAATCAAATAAAGTAAACCCTTGCTGCCGCAGATAAGCATCTACATCGGCAAACAACGGTTGATTGACATAGAGTGGCGAAAACTCAACCTCCACCCGGATCGCCAGAATATTGTGAGCTAATTGCTGGGTTGCGCCTTCTAAAACGTGTAGATCACCCCCCTGCACATCAATTTTGAGGAAATCAATCTGCTCAATGCCCTGATCCTGACACGCCTGATCCAGCGTCGTCACCTCCAGTTCGATCGTGAAGTCAGGACGCATCATGTCTTGCAGTCCGGCAAACCGAGCGAGATATGCCTGATTAGGTGGGTACAACGAACTGCATATGGGATTGGCAGTGACATAGAGTGGCAGTTCTCCAATCACCCGACCCAATGCTAAGGGAATATGGTGTTCCGTCCAGTTAATTGATCGCGTCGCTGATTCTGCATTTGCCGCCGCACAGGCATCAGCATCAGCATCAAATCCATAAATCGCCAGATTGGGCGCAAACACACCCCAGGCTCCCTGTCCAAAGTCATCCTCCGCATCCAATTTGCGCGAACCGACACTGACGATCGTCATTTGCGTCTGATCGAGATGTCCATGACGCTTTAAGCTCGGCACAAACAGGGGCACTACAGACTCTCCAGGTAGCTTAATAGGTCTGCCATTTCCTGAGCCGTCGGTTGAAACTGCGGCATCGGAGGTGTTTGTCCGCTAATCACTTGCTGGATCAAACTCGCTTTAGATTTGCGATCGCCCACATTCCGCAAACTGGGCCCCACCCGACCATCGGCAAACGTACCATGACACCCGGCACAGTTCATTTGAAAAATGGCATTACCTTGCACCGGATCGCCTTGCAGAGCTAAAACGGCTTCGACATAGGGATCGGGTCGGCGTAGTTGAGGCATTCCTAGGGCCAATAGCAACAGCAGCACCACAATAATTGCCATCACGATCGTGGCAACTCGTGGCACTAAATTCTCTTTTGTAACAATCTGGTTATCCAAACGGGCTCAGGCTTAAGAAAGTGTCGTAATAGATCGTGAATGGCAGTCTCCTCTACTTTAATCCTTGTTTAGATAACTTTGCAAAAACCTAAACATCCCTAAAGATTAGCCCCAACTTGTAACATCATGTAAGCGTTACGTAACCGAATCGCTGGAGCCAAACCGCTACAATTTCTGCTCCATTTCACCCCCCTGAGTTGATAGAGCCGGTCGTATTCGATCGCTCAACCTTGTACTATGAGGGATAAGAATTAGATTGATTGCACCTGACAGGCAAGTTAAAGGAGACCTCACGTGATTGAACCCATTCTTTCCGGCATTGTTCTGGGCTTAATCCCAGTCACCCTGGCAGGACTATTTGTGGCTGCCTATCTGCAATACCGCCGGGGTGATCAGCTGGGTCTATAAAGCCTAAGCTACCCAGATCCGCCAGCTCGATCCCACGATCGGGCTGTTTGATTTTAAGGGGTCGTCCATTCCGGTTAGGCGGTCGTGTCCTTGGGGAACGCTACTCATTGAGTCGTCTTACTTTCTCCAAGGAATTTTATGTCAAAACATTATCGTAATGTCCAGAAGCGAACTGTAATCAATGCGGCTGGAAAACAAATTACGTTAGGCGGCTATCGTCCCGGGCATCGCCAACAGGGTGACAAACGCTATGGAGTCGATCGATCGCGCTTAGGTAGCCTACCTCCCAAAGTGGATCTACGTCCCCACATGACCCCCGTAGAAAATCAGGGTAGCTCCAACAGTTGCACAGCCAACGCGATGGCGGGTGCTTACGAATACCTGGCAAAACGGCTCAAAGGCTACGCGGACGACACCAGCCGACTATTTATCTATTACAATGCTCGCGCTTTGGATAACGCGATCGAGCAGGATGAGGGCACGTACCTCCGTAGTTGCATCGAAGTGTTGAAGCAGCATGGCGCTTGCTCAGAAACGACCTGGCCGTTCGATCTAGCTCGCGTGTTTGATGAACCGGGAAGCGATGCCTACGACGAAGCGGCAAATTTCTTAATTGAAGAAGCTGCCAGTGTTGATGTGGCTCTGGATGCCATGCGCAGTTGTCTGGCGGACGGTTATCCGTTTGCCTTTGGTTTGATGCTATTCTCCTCATTCCAGAAAGCCGGAGCTAAAGGGCTGGTGCCGATGCCTGATCCAGAGCGGGAAAAACATGATGGTGGCCATGCCATGCTCTGTGTGGGCTATTCTGACCCCGATCAAGTGTTCATTGTCCGTAATTCCTGGGGCGAAGATTGGGGCGATCGGGGTTACTGCTATATCCCCTACGCGTACATGACCCATCCCGAGTTAAATGGCGATTGCTGGACAGTGCGGCGAGTCAGCGAAGGAACCGATTTAAGTCAAGATATCGCCGGTGATAACTCCTCCCTATTTGATGACGCAATCGCGGCGATCGTGGATTCGCTACAAACACCGGGAAGCAGCCTCCTCGACAGCATCTTAGCCGACGAAGATTACACCGTTAGTTACGAGGAAGAATACGTTTATACCGACGATCGTGGCTATCTCCCAGTTGATCAGATTGAGGACTTAGATGCCTGGTATTACAAAGAGGAAGATGACTACGAAGATGATGAGGAGAATGACGAGGAAGATTACGAGGAGGAGGAAGACGAAGAAGATTATGAAGAGGAGGAAGATTATGAAGATTATGAAGATGAGGAAGATGAGGAAGATTATGAAGATGAGGAAGATGAGGAAGATGAGGAAGATGAAGAAGATTATGAGGATGAGGAACTAGAAGACGAGGAAGATGAAGAAGATTATGAAGATGAGGAAGATGAGGAAGATTATGAGGATAGAGAAGACTACGAAGATGAGGAAGAAGAATAACTGAGAGCAATTATCGTGAGTTAAATTTTCTCAACATTTCTCCCGAGGTCAGGGCATACAGTCTGGTGTCCTGACCTGAAAATGTCTAGATGCCGTCAGCCTGGTGCAGTCGTTACCAAAGTTACCGAAATCCTTAATACTCCGACTATTAGAGAGTCTGGCGACTAGCGATATAGTGATGGACAACCCGCCCATCAAGTTAGGAGAAAGGGGATGAGTGAATTTCAAGATTTCCTCAAACACCAGTATGCCTACGTTGCTGTAGGAGAATTCAAACCGGGTAAATTTGCTCAGGCACAACAACTTTACGAACAAGCCGTTGCCACCTACACTGACGGCTTCCGGGGTGCTTACTTACTACGTGATCCTGGTACAGACAAGGGGATTTCGGTGATCTTTTGGGAGAGCGTTGACCAAATGGCAACGAATGAGAGCGCCGAGTATCAGGCGATTCTGAAACAAATGGCTCCGCTTTTTGCCCATGCCCCTGAAACTTATATGTATGAAGTCGTTTCAGAAATTCAGGGCAACCAGCAACCTGATAGCAACGAGTAACGCGGTTCGCTCCCAAAGCTCATTCGGCTGAGAGAGGATAGGATTCGTGAAGATTTGTAAAATCAAGATCGCACACGTTTACTCTCTCAACCTATGGACGATCGCAAAAAACGGATTATGGAGCACCTGGCTCGGAGTACGGGCGACTTCATGAAACGCCCAACCGTCACCAACTCGGAGCAACGCAAACGGCAGATCATCGATCACGTTCGGCGTACCTTTGGTTAATTACCTGAGCTGAATTGCCGCTAGCCGTGGGGGAGGGTCAATCCCAGATCAGGCTTTTTCTCATGGCTGGTGGCTCTATCAAGAGTCCTGGGCGCGATCGCTGTCGTCAATCGAATCATGCTGCAAATCTTCGGTAAAATACAAAGGTTGTATTCTGCGCGACGATCCCTTGATAGAGCGTTATACCCTGCCCGAGATGGGCGAACTGTGGACAGATGTCTATAAGCTAAAAACCTGGCTGCAAGTCGAAATTGCCGTTTGTGAAGCTCAGGCAGAGCTAGGCAGAATTCCGGCGGCAGCAGTAGAAGAAATTAAGGCAAAGGCGAAGTTTGACCCCCAGCGAGTGCTGGAAATTGAGAAAGAGGTCAAACATGATGTGATCGCCTTTTTGACCAATGTGAATGAGTATGTGGGGGATGCCGGACGCTACATTCACCTCGGCATGACCAGTTCTGACATGCTCGATACCGCCCTGGCGCTGCAAATGGTAGCCAGCCTGGATGTGATTATGACGCAGGTGGAAGCGCTGATTCAGGCGATTCGTTATCAAGCCCAACAGCATCGCACCACAGTCATGATCGGGCGATCGCATGGGATTCATGCCGAACCGATTACCTTTGGCTTCAAGTTAGCTGGATGGTTGGCAGAAATGATGCGCCACCGCGAGCGGTTGTGTCAACTCCATCAAGATATTGCGGTGGGTAAAATCTCTGGGGCAGTCGGGACTTATGCCAACGTTGACCCACAAATCGAAGCGCTAGCCTGCGAGAAGTTGGGACTCAAACCCGATTGTGCATCTACTCAGGTGATCTCCCGCGATCGTCATGCCCACTTCATGAACCAGTTGGCATTGCTGACTGCCTCGATCGAACGCTTTGCCGTCGAGATTCGTAACCTTCAGCGTACCGATGTGCTGGAAGTAGAAGAGTTTTTCTCGAAAGGACAAAAAGGGTCTTCTGCCATGCCCCACAAACGCAACCCGATTCGATCGGAGCGGTTAACTGGGATGGCTCGCATGGTGCGCGGATATGCCGTTGCCGCCCTGGAAAATGTGGCACTCTGGCATGAACGGGACATTTCCCATAGTTCGGTGGAACGGATTGCGTTACCGGATGCCTGCATTTTGACCCATTTCATGCTGGTGGAAACTACGGATCTCGTGAAGCATCTGCTGGTTTACCCCGACAACATGACCCGGAATATGAATGTCTATGGGGGTGTCGTCTTTAGTCAGCAAGTTCTATTGGCATTGGTGGATGCTGGCTGCAAGCGGGAAGAAGCCTATGCGATCGTGCAATCGAATGCCCACCAGGCATGGAATACTCCCAATGGTGATTTCCGGGCTTTAGTCAGCAACGATCCACGGGTAACAGAAAAGCTCTCTCCCGACGCGATCGCGGCTTGCTTCGATCCCCAACACCACCTGCGAAATCTCGATCAGGTCTATCAACGCTTGGGAATTTAAACGGCAAGCATCCATCGTTAATGTTGGTTGAGCTGCACTTAGTTCGCCACACTCACCTCATAATGTAGTGCCAAAACCTCATGGGCTTGCAAAACTGCCATTGCATACTCACGCCCCTGTAAATCGGCAAATTCTACCAAATAGTGAGGTGAGTCACCGTCATAAATCCTAACCACTGTACCGACTTGACCGCTCGGTAGCCCCTGAAGCAAGGTATATTCTGGCTCAATTAGATTTAGTCGTTCAATCGATAGGGGCTGCAAAGTAGCAACCGAATCAAGAAGGTGAAGTACTGCCATATTTTTATTTGATGAAGGCTGAGACTAAACGTGGATTTGGCTCTTCAGTCGTAATTTCCCAAAGAGTACGAAGAATGATATCCTGATGTTCAGGAATCATCCAATCAACTTTAAACAACTGTCCAAACTCAGTATTGCTCTGCTGAACCACCTCTCCCTCAACTGCGGCTCTCGCCACTAACGCTTGCAAATCTTCCACATTATTTGCGGTAATGCCTAGAGCTGATGCAAAAACTCTAGCCTTATGTTTACCTGCAGGATGGTCTGGATTGAGACAATAGCTAACTAGCTTTTCTCTAGGAATAATTGCCCGATCGCTATTAGGTAATATCATACTAGCGCCGTCCTGACGTAGGCTCTGATGCTGACTTTAATTCTTCCTTGACAATTTGAACTAGTTTAGCGGCGGCTCCGGGTTCTCCTCGGACTTGGCGCAGGCGATCGGACATTTGCTGGAGTTGGTCTGGATGCGCCAGCAATTCTAATGCTTGAGCCGCTACCTCTGCGGGTTGCAGTTGCCCGACTAATTCCGGCACAATTTCTGCTTTCGCCCAAATGTTCGGCCATGCTAATAGACCAATGCGGCGCAAGGCGGACTGATTAATGCGTTTGGCAAACCAACTGCCGACTCCAGGGAGATTGACGAGCAAGCCCGGTAAACCATCCCAGGCTCGCATGATATCTAATTGCTGAGTTGGTAATAACACAATCATAGGTATTGCCAAAGCCCCCAATTCGGCGGTGTTCGCCCCGATCGTGGTTAAGCACAAGGCACACTGGGCTAACACCTCATAGGCAGGAAACGTTTTCCACAACTCCACCTGCAATCCACTCGGTGTTTTGAGATAGGGCAGATTTTCAGATTGATGCGGCATGACTAATTCTGCCTGACCCCAACCGAATTGGGCGATCGCCGGATTCTGGTCTGGATCCGCAAATTTGCTCAATCCCGGCAGGTCTAACGTAGGAGCAACAGGAATGATAAATCGGATGTCTGGATGGGTTTGATGAATCTGCTCGGCGATCGCGAGACACAACGGGACTCCGAGGGAGAGCTTCATGGGTTTGGAGCCGGGGAGGAGTCCGATTAGGGGATGGGGGGATGGGGCAGGTGAGGGAGATGGGGAGGATGAGGCGGCTTCTGCCATCAGGTCGCCGACGATCGTAAATTTAGGGGCGAATTTTGGCGGAATGCGATCGCAGACTTGGGCATTCATCACGCCGAAGCGATCGATCCAGCGATGCCAACGGGCTTCCCATTCCGCGTAGATCACGGTGCGGTAGCCGAGTCTTTTCCCGATCACCACTGGAAAAAACTGATCGCCCCCCAGGAATAACACTACGCCCTGCGATCGCCAATCCCAATTGTCAGAGGTTTTCCCCCAAAGCAAAAATGGGAAGAAATGCTCTGCGGCTTGCACCCGATCGACCTCTGGATAACGACAGGCGATCACTGCCTCCTGACCACTAGCATTGACACAGGGTGATAGGATGATTGAAATTCGGACTTGAGCGCGATCGTCTCCTAATTGCCGCCGTAACTCCCGCACCACCGGCTTCACCCAGGTCGCCAATTCACCGGGACCATTCGACAAAATTAGGATATCCACTGCACTGCTCACTGGTTAGCCCTCTCACACCTTCCGCTACAATACAGGCATTTCTAGGCTAATGACTTAACGACCTGTTGCATTATGATCGATCACGATCGCTTATTTAAAGAACTTCTCACCACCTTTTTCTCAGACTTCTTAGAGTTATTTCTACCCGACATCGTGACGTATTTAGAACTAGATTCAATTACGTTTCTAGACAAATAAGTCTTTACGGATGTGACGGCTGGAGAAAAGTATGAAACAGATTTACTCGTCAAGGCAAAGGTTCAAAATCAGGATTCCTTTTTCTTGATCCACTTAGAACACCAAGCCCAGCATCAATCAGCTTTTGACAAACGCATGTTTCGTTATTTCGCTCGACTGTATGAGAAATATGATTTGCCCATTTACCCAATTGCCTTACTCTCCTTCGATTCTCCTAAAACTTTACAGAATAATACTCATCAGATTAAGTTCCCAAATCAAATTGTTCTCGATTTTCACTATAAAGTTATTCAGTTAAATCAACTCAATTGGCGGGATTTTCTACAATATCAGAATCCAGTAGCCGCAGCTTTAATGGCAAAAATGAATATTGTGGAGGCAGATCGGCTACGGGTTAAGTGCGAATGTTTACGGCTATTAGCAACCCTACGGCTCGATCGTGCCAAAATGCAATTAATTTCTGGATTCGTTGACACCTATCTCCGCTTAAACCAAGCCGAAAATCGCTTACTTCAAGCAGAGATTGATAGGATGGAAGCAGACACAAAAGAGGTAATTATGCAAATTGTTACAAGCTGGATGGAAGAAGGGTTACAGCAGGGGTTACACGAGGGAAAACAAGTTGGAAGGCAAGAAGAGGCTCTATCCTTAATTATGCGATTGTTGAACCGTCGAATTGGAGAAATTCCATCTGAAATGGCAACCCAATTACAGCAATTAGCTTTACTTAAACTAAAAGATTTAGTCGAGGCATTGCTAGATTTTTCTAATCCTAATGATGTAGAGAATTGGTTACAGCAGATCAAGCAGGGATAAAAGCTATAGGACTTCTGAATGGAGCATAAACCAATTTTTTAATTATGCCTAATACAGCGATCGTTCGTTCAGCAATCCCAGAGGATATTCCAGCTTTATTCCAGTTAATTCAAGCGCTGGCAGAGTATGAAAACCTATCTCACACGGTCACGGGAAATCCCGAATTACTGCATCAACATTTGTTTGGAGATCGTGCCTTTGCTCACGCGATCGTGGCTGAAGTGGACAACCAGATCGTCGGCTATATTCTGTTTTTCTATACTTATTCCACCTTCTTAACCAAACCGGGCATTTATCTGGAAGATCTGTTTGTGTTACCAGCACATCGCCGTCAGGGTATTGCCACACGGTTACTAGCGTGTCTGGCAGAACGTGCTGTGGCTGAAGCCTGTGGTCGCCTGGAGTGGAGTGTTTTGGATTGGAATCAACCCGCGATCGACTTTTACCAACGCATTGGTGCCAACATCCTACCCGACTGGCGTATTTGCCGAGTGACAGGAACTGCTTTAACTGCATTAGCGACGACTCAACTAACCAACTCCTAAAGTGTTCATTGCCCACTAAGTAAGCCAATTCCAGCCGGAGGATGGTAGTAGAATGCGACTCCTAAAATTAAATAAGTCGCTAACAACAATGCGCCATCTAACCAATTAGACCGCCCTTCAGAACTGACAATATTTGTGACCGTCACTGCGATCGCTAATGCCGCGACTTCAAAGGGATTAAAGTTGAGATCGATCGGTTGCCCCATCACAAATTGCCCGACAAACACCAGGACTGGAGCCACAAATAAAGCGACTAGCAAACTATCTCCGGTTGCCGTAGCCACTGATAAATCCATTTGATTTTTCATCGCTAATCGCACGACAGTCACATAACCCGCCACGTCACTAATAAAAGGAATGAGAATCACCCCAGTAAATAATGGAGTTAGCCCTAACTGCTGGGTTTCTAATTCCACCACGCCCACAAATAGATCGGACTCAAAGGCGATCGCGATCGTGGATAGCAGTAGCACACCAATCCAAAACCATAGCTTCGAGCCTTTGGGCTGTTTGCTCACCGCTTCAGTAGAAGCCTCGGAGTCTTCATCTGCCAGACCCACTTGATATAAATAACTATGGGTTTTGAGAGAAAATAACAACGTTAAACCATAAACCACAATTAATACACTGGCAGTTGCCAATGACAGATTCCGAACGATCGCGGTATCCACAATGTCAGATGTCCAAATCACAAGGGTTGGTAGCCCGATCGCAATTACTGCCAGCGTCATTGAGGAACCATTCACCTTAGTCAGAATGGGTTGAAATTCCTGCTCTCGATAGCGTAGCCCACCCGTTAACATAGCTAATCCCAACAGCAGTAACAGATCGCTCAAAATTGTGCCCGTGATGCTGGCTTCCACGATATCGACCAATCCAGCGCGGAGCGCCACTAGCGCAATAATTAACTCCGTCGCATTGCCAAAAATCGCATTTACTAACCCCCCCACATTCGGACCCGTTACGACCGCTACCTTCTCGGTGGCTGTACTCAACCAGATGGCTAACGGCACGATCGCCAGGGCGGAGGTGACAAATACGGCAGTTGTCCCCCAATGGAGCCAGTCCGCCGCGATCGAAATGGGCACAAACATCAAGAGCAGTAGTGGAACTAAGTGCTTCATACTCATTTCGCCATGTCAATACGGGGCGTTCCCAGTCCCCGAGAGCAACCTTTTCACCATACACCGCTTCGCCTACACCAACGACCATCGTGGGGATGAGCATTCCCACTGCCCCCACAATGCTAATTGCTCTAGAGAGATAAAATTTGGGATCATGCCTCGGAGCATTATGCAAAAGCGTTGAACTGTGGCATTCTGGAAGACCAAGGGTTCGCTGACAAGGATTGAGAGTCATGCCAATTTGGGTAAACGAGCAATTTGATCCATCTGGGATTCTGTACTCCTGTATCGCCTGCTGCGATGAGTCTCAAGCCCAGGATTGTCATGAGACATTTAAAAGTAATCTATCCGATGACCAAAAGGCAGATGGGTGGGTAGCGCGGCTCCGGACGGTGGAGTCGTGGGATGAAGTGCCTGCGAATGCGTTGAAGTTAGACTAGCCTTGCGGCAGAGGGACAAGAGGACGGAGCGGATCACTGCGGTTAAGGGTGGCGATCGGCTATCCTAAAAAAAAGCTTAAGTTCGTTACGGAACTTAATACGCTCTCCTTCCCTGAAACCCCTATGAAGTGCATTATCAATCGTCGCGCTCAGTTTTCAGCGAGTCACCGTTACTGGCTGCCCGAACTGAGTGATGCCGAGAATATTGAGCGATTTGGTGACTGTACCCGTTCTCCGGGACATGGGCATAACTATGTCCTGTATGTCTCGATGGCAGGTGAGCTAGATGAATACGGCATGGTGTTGAACCTGTCAGATGTTAAGCAGGTGATTAAGCAGGAAGTGACAAGCCAGCTTGATTTTGCTTACCTGAATGAGGTTTGGACAGAGTTTCAGCAGACCTTACCGACGACGGAAAATATGGCGCGGGTGATCTGGCAACGGTTATCCCCCCACCTGCCCCTGGTGCGTATTCAACTGTTTGAACATCCCGAACTCTGGTCAGATTATTACGGAAACGATATGGAAGCTTACCTCACAATCAGCACTCATTTCAGTGCCGCCCATCGCCTTGCCCGTCCTGACCTCAGTTATGAGGAGAACTGTGACATTTATGGAAAGTGTGCCCGCCCGAACGGGCATGGTCATAACTACCATCTAGAAGTCACGATCAAAGGCGAAATCGATCCCCACACAGGCATGATTGCAGATCTAGCTGCCTTTCAAACCGCGATCGATAATTATGTCGTAGAACCCTTTGATCACACCTTTTTGAATAAGGATATTCCTTACTTTACTCAGGTCGTTCCTACCGCCGAAAATATCGCGGTACATATTCGAGATTTGTTGCAAGAACCGATCCGGCAAATTGGGGCACAACTCCATAAAGTGAAATTGATTGAAAGCCCGAATAATTCCTGCGAAGTTTATGCCACAGAGCTACCCGGCGAACCGAATTTAACCAGTTTGCGAAAATTAGCCCTCGTCCAAAACTAAGGTAAGGTTTAACAGTTAGGATCAATCCAAATAGTGATTGATCCCGACCAATTTTGGTTTAATACCTTGACTTAATTCCGAAACCAGACTGTTTTGAGTTGCAGAAAATGCATTGATGTTAGCGATCGTGCCGCTCGAAATCCCATCGATCTAGAACTTCAGTTCTAGTTAGCGATCACAGACAGCCATTGTGACATCAGTTACACATCTTTGTCACATCACTCAGTCAAGCTATTCGATAAATTAATTTAGTAAAACCATGTCGATCATTCGCCGATTCCGGTTTTGGCTCATTGGTTTCGCGGCTGTGATCCTGACGTTTGTGAGCAGTCCATCTCACTGGCTGGGCATGATTTGCTCACTGAATTCCGATCAGGCGATGTGTGCCGAACTCCCTGCCTCGCTCACAACTGCCCAACGATCGACCGATCCCCAATCTGCCTGCCCCGTGGTGTTGTTTGACAACCTGGGCGACTATCATCATCCGATCACGACGCGATCGCCCCAGGCGCAACAGTATTTTGATCAAGGACTGACCTTAGTCTATGGGTTTAATCACCCAGAAGCAGCCCGCGCCTTTCGAGAAGCGATTCGCCTGGATCAGACCTGTACCATGTGTCATTGGGGCTTAGCCCTAGCCCTGGGGCCTCACATTAATGCGGGCATGTCCCAGCAGGGGGCAACAGAAGCGTGGCAAGCCCTTCAGACGGCGCGATCGCTGAGCCAAACCGCCCCGACCGAGGAACGAGCCTATGTTGAGGCATTAGCCACTCGCTATGTGCAAAATCCCCCCGCCGATCGTCGTCCGCTCGATCGTGCTTATGCCGATGCCATGCGACAGGTTGCCCAACAGTATCCCAACGATCCGGATGCCGCGACGCTATTTGCCGAAGCCTTAATGAATACGACTCCCTGGTATTACTGGAATGGCAGTCAGCCCAAGCCCGAGACAGTGGAAATTCTCAAAGCCCTGGAGTCCGCCTTAACGCTGAACGTCAACCATCCGGGAGCCAATCACTACTACATTCATGCCGTCGAAGCCTCGCCGCAACCGGAGCAAGCCGTCCCCCATGCCGATCGGCTCAAAACCCTTGTCCCTGGAGCCGGACATTTACTGCACATGCCCTCCCATATCCAGATTCAACTCGGTCAATATCACAATGCTGTCGTTGCCAACCAGCAGGCGGTCAAAGCAGATCAGGAGTATGCCAAAACCTGTCCTGTGCAAAGTCAGTACCTAACCAGACTGTATGCTCCCCACAACTATCACTTTCTCTGGGTCGCCGCCATGATGGGAGGAGAAGGTCAAGTGGCACTGGAGGCGGCTCAACAGATTGCCACAAATGCCGATCGCCAGTTAAGCGAAAACTCACGCCAGGGCACATTACAGCATCATGCGGCAACTCCACTCTATACCTGGGTTAAATTTGGCAAGTGGGATGAGATTTTAGCGACAACGGCTCCAACTAACAATCTGCCCTATCCACGGGGAGTGTGGCATTTTGCCCGAGGCACTGCCTTCCGAGCCACTGGAAACCTCCAGGCAGGCATGAAAGAGTTGCAGCAGTTACGCACGATCGCGGCAGACCCCCAACTGAAATCGGTGAAGATTGAAAGCAATTCCGCCGCCACGCTATTACAACTCGCTGCCCAGGTGTTGTCTGGCGAACTCGCTGCCGCCCAGGGCAACTATGATGCCGCGATTCAGGACTTGCAGGCCGCGATCGCCTTAGAAGATACGCTCAAGTATGTCGAACCGCAAGCATGGCATTCTCCCGTTCGGCAAACCTTAGGTGGGGTGTTGTTACAGGCACAACGTCCCGCCGAGGCGGAAACCATTTACCGGGAGGATTTAGCTCGATATCCTGAAAATGGCTGGTCATTGTTTGGTCTAGCGGCTAGCTTACAAGCTCAGGGCAAAACCGAGGCGGCTGAGGCAGTCCGCACCCGGTTTGAAACCGCTTGGCACCATGCGGATGTGCAGTTAACCGCTTCATATCTTTAGGCATACCTATTACCTACCCAAACTGGGGATTGTCAACTCTTTGATTGCCTCGGTTTGGGCTACCGATTTATCACCTCAAGTTTCCATACTGAAGTGACAGGCAGCTATTCGCCGTCACTATAAACCTTAGTCAGGCCCATGATGACCTCGAACTTAAAGTTATAGGTCAGTTTCTCTAGCTCCTGAGCCAAAGCCGCATGTTCCAGTGGAATTTGCTGAAGTAATTGTCTCACCACCTCATCCTGACACCGGACTGAAGCCTGATATAGAGCAGCTAACCATGCTGGCGGCATAACGGTCAGATCCGCAGCCGTCAATGGTGGTTGCATCGTCCCTTGTCCATCGGCGGGTGAAACTGGACGATCGTCGGCATAAATCAACTGCATTCCCAGATGTTCTGTCATTTTTTGCCATAGCGTCTCGGCTTGGAACGGCTTACTGATGTAGTCATCACAACCAGCCGCCAGGGCAAGGGTACGATCATCCGGTAAGGCTTGGGCGGTCAGGGCGATGATCACGGTAGGCAGACGCGATCTGTCCCGTTCTAAGGCGCGAATGTGACGAGTCGTTTCATAGCCACTCAACCCCGGCAAGCACATATCCATCCAGATCAGGTCAGGCTGCCATTGCTGCCACAACGCCATCGCTTCTTCTCCAGTCGCGGCTTCATACACGGGTAAGCCCAGTTGTTCCAACAATTTGACTAACAACAACCGATTTTCGGCCTGATCATCGACCACCAGGATGCGATAGTGCGGCTGATCAGGCGCTAGACCAATGACTACGCGATCGCGCCCTGCGGCGGGGATGGGAGCGGCGATCTCCGGTGTCACCGGGAGCGTAAATTGAAAGGTACTCCCCTGCCCTAACCCACTAGCCACCGTCAGTTCACCGCCCATGAGTTGCACCAACCGCCGACTAATCGTGAGTCCTAATCCCGTCCCTTCCTGAGCAGTTTGACCCGCCACCGTCTGACTAAAGGCATCAAAGATTCGCTCTAATTCCTGAGTGGCAATACCAATACCCGTATCTTGCACCTGAAACAACAAGCAGATGAGCGATTCGCGATCGTGGTCTGAAGCTGGGAGCAGTGATGTTTTAGCCGATTCCACCACTTCAACCCGCAGGGTGACACTACCAGCATCCGTAAACTTAATCGCATTACTCAAGAGATTCAGCAATACTTGATGTAGCTTTTGCCCATCCGCCACAATGTACTGCGGCACACCGGGCAGAATATCTAGATAAAACTGCAAGCCTTGACGATCGCAGCGATCGCCGAACATATCCGGCAGCGATCGCAGTTGTGAGAACAGATCAATGGGCTGTTGTTCCAGGGTAAGTTTTCCCGCCTCGACTTTGGCTAAATCCAACACTTGGTTAATTAACTTCAGCAAATGCTGCCCGTTGGTCTGGATCAGTTGCAAATAGGTGCGATCGTCGGTGGAGCGGGAATGACGCTGGAGCAGTTGGGTAAACCCCAGGATCACATTCAGGGGTGTCCGGAGTTCATGACTCATATTTGCCAGGAAGGTGCTTTTCGCCTGATTCGCGGCTTCGGCGGCTTCTTTTGCCCGTTGTAGTTCCTGTTCGGCTTGTTTGCGATCGGTAATATCGACTGAAACGGCGGTTACGACCCAGCACTGTTGCGCCGCATCCCAGCAGGAATTATTGGTTTGCGAAATCCAACGCCGACTACCATCCTGACAACGAAAGCGATATTCATAGGTAGCCGTTTGTTCGGCAAAGATACTGGCAAAGACTTGCGCGACGATCGCCTGCCAATCGTCTGGTTCAATCCGACTAACCCATAGCGTATTGTCCTGGGCTAACTCTTTCGAGGTATACCCCGACAGGAGTTCACATCCCGCTGAGGTATGGTCAATTTGCCAGTGACCATCCTGAAACACTCGCATACTGGCAATTGCCGCGATCGTGCTATCCAGAATGGCTCTAATTTTGGCTTCAGAGCGGCGGAGTGCCTCTTCTAGCTGCTTGCGATCGCTAACATCTAACAGAATGCCATACCAGACCAGTGTGCCATCCTCCTGGCGGAGGGGACGAGAATTTGCTTCCAGCCATTTCAGTTGCCCAGATGGCGTGATATTGCGGAAGGCAAAGGTAAACGGCTCCAGCGTCGCGGTACTGTGGAGGACGGCAGCCCGATGGCTGGGGCGATCGTCGGGATGGATTTGATCGAAAACAGTATTCACGTCTGCGACAATTTGCGCTGGCTCCAGTTCCAAAATCGTCTGGCTGGCTGAACTGACATACTCAAATCCGTAGCCACCATCGGCATACTGAGCATAGGTATAGATCATGCCGGGGACAGCCGCCGCAAGTTGTTGGAAGCGGGCTTCGCTCTGGCGGGTTGCTTCTGCCTCCACCTGACGCTGGAACAACTGCCGGAGTTGGTCTGCCATGCGATTAAACGACATTGCCAGTCCTTGCACTTCCGCGATCGAGCTATCAGTTGGCAACTGTTGGGTCAAGTCTCCGGCTGCCAGGGTTTGACTGGCTTGCTCCATCCGCACAATCCGCACTGAAACGTGGTGGGCAATCGCTAACCCTGAGGCGATCGCCACGACCAGCGCTAAACCAGACAATAGCAACGTCTGCCGCAGATTAGCGTGGATTTCGTCCATAAAATCAGCTTCGGGCACCACCACCACAATCAACCAATCCAATTTGCCTCGGAATGGCACCACTTGGGCAAAGTAGCGATCGGAGTTGACCGTAAACTGTAAGGATTGTGGTTGGGTAATCTGCTCAAACGACTGATTCTGGTTGAGTAACACATCGGCTGTAGCGCGGGTTATCGCATTTTGGCTATGGATGACCGAGAGGCGGCGGCGATGAGCATTAACGTTTTTAGCCAAGTTTTGCTCGGGTTGTTGCTCGAAGGGCACTTCTCCGGTGGAAGTCGCAATGAGCAGACCGTTGCGCTCCAGCAGAAACACCTGTCCATTGGTACTGATATTTAAATTGGCGAGAAAATCACCCACTTTCGTCAAGGCGTTCGTCGCCCCGGTCGTCCCGAGAAATTGATTTTGGGCATTCACCAATGGGGCAGTATAGCAGAGGTGGATTTCAGGTCGATCTTTGCCCTTTGCCAAACTGACAATTAAATACCACTGGTCGTTTTGCGTCGCCTGGATTGCTTTATACAGTGAATTTCCCGGCGGATCATTATGGGGATCAAAATCGGTGCGAATATCTTGTAGTTGCAGATTCTCCCCGTTTTGATCGGCAAAATAGCGATAAAACCCGCGACTGGCAGTAGTATCCACTTTGCGAATTACCATCCGCTCCGGAGTCAAGCGCTGCACCGAAATAAAATCCCCGGCTGTATTCGTTACCCCAACAATACTCAAGGCCGGAAATGTTTGAGTTTGTTGGACAAAGTAGGTTTGCAGTCTGGCAAGATCGTCAGCATCTAATATCCCTTGCTTGACGAGGGCGGCATTCATCTCAGTGACAGACTCAATTAAGGAAAAGTGCGAGTCCAGATTGTTGTGAACCCGATCGCCCGTCTCTCGCATTAACTGATTCGCCAGGTCTGCCGTTGCCTGGTGTCCACTGCGATAGCACAAATAACCGACCAGCGCTACGACTCCCACAGTTTGCAATACAAAGGGAATGACCAGAGCAAATCGGAGCGGAATTGGATGACGCAAAAGTCGGAACCAGCTACTTGTAGTCACGCTTAACGATAGCTATCTGCCTGCATAAATAAATTTGATTAATTTGTTTTTTGAATAAGATTTTATTGTTACCTATGAGTAAATTAACTTTTTGAAAATATGAAATTGACGTGATGTGCAACTAATTTTCCCTCATCCCAACCCTTCTCCCTGGGGAGAAGGGCTTTTGGAAGGCTCTGGTTCTCTCTCCTAATGGGTGAGGGTGAGGGCTGTTTACAGGCATCTCAAGTAAGCCGCACATTGCGTAAATGATTTGTTGATTCATGGAACGATCGTAAGACGAGACTCTCTAGTTAGCACACTACGCCAATTTATTTTTCGGTGAATGTCCAGACTCCATTCCAGTCAGCAGGAATTCCTTGCTCCCGCAACTGATCAATTCGCTTCAGATATAAACTGGCTGTTCGATCCAATGGATTAATTCCTAATACTTGCTCAAAGCACTGACGGGCTTCCAACCAATTGCCGTCACGGTAATGCTGCACTCCCTGGTTAAACTCAGGCAGGGTATGCAGTTTTAATTGACGATTCGTTTCGACTTCCGCATCCAGCACTTCGTAAATCGCGATCGCTTCACTCCGACCTTTGACAATTACCCGATCTAAAAATCGGAGCTGGTAGCGATCGGGATCTGCCAATCGCTGTAATAAATCGGCGGAAATCAGCAACGAAACGCCATAGAACTTGGTTAAGCCTTCCAGCCGGGAGGTGAGATTGACATTATCGGATAGCGTATCGCCCTGCACCCGATTGTTTTCCCCCACCATTCCCACCATCACATGCCCGAAGTGAATGCCCATACCGATCGAGATCGGCAGTAAGCCCTGGGCTTCGCGTTCCTGGTTGTACTGTTGCAATTGGCGGAATTGGGCAATCCCCGCTTGAATCGCATCGTCGGCGCGATCGGGAAACACTGCCATCATGCCATCGCCCATAAATTTGACCACAAACCCGTTATAGTTGCGGATCTCAGGACTGACCCATCCCAGGTAAGCATTGACAAAATTAAAACTCTCCTGGGGAGTCATTTTTTCTACCATCGGCGTAAAGGAGCGAATGTCCGAAAACATCACTGCCATTTCTTTACTGGCATGATCCCCCAGTTCCACATGGGTAACATCCGCTTTCTTCAAAAACTTGAGATACTCCGGCGGGAAAAATCGTGCGAAGGAATTCCGTTGGTGTTCCAGGGTTTCAAAGGAGGTTTTGAGTTGGCGCGTCATGCTATTAAACGAACTTGCCAGATTTTCTAACTCAATTACACTGGCAATCCCACCCGTCACTTTCACAGACTGATCAAAATCGCCATTGGCGACTGCCTGTGCTGCCTGATCCAGCTTGAGAATTTTGCCACTAATCCAGCGAGCCACATAGTACCCAGCCACGATCGCGACGGCTAATGCCAGCAGACACAACAACACGGTCGTCCGCGTATTGATAATAATCTGCTCCATAAAATCCGATTCCGGCATGGCAACCACAATCAACCAGTTCAGCCCATGTTTATCCGTAAATGGGGAAACTTGCAAAAATTGTCGCTGTCCATCCGCCGTCACGAAGTCTAATTGATAGTCCTGTTGGATCGATTCCAGCTTATTGAAGTGCTGACTGAGAAAGGTAAAGCTTGATTGCATTAAGGGATTCTGGCTATCGATCGCCCGCACTCGCACCAGATCTGCCTTAACTTTTTTCCACAGTGGCTGATCCTTCAGCGAGGTAGACACCAGATTCCCGGTCGGTTCCACAATATAAACTTGCCCGGTGCGCCCAATTTTTAAGGTGCTAAGAAAGTCGCGAATCTGATTCAGACTCATCTGGCAGGTGAGAATCCCGAGCAAATTGCCCTCGCGATCGTAGTACGGCTGCGTCGCATTCATTTGCAGTGTGGGATTCGTGACATTAATAAAAATCTCACTCCAAGCGGGTTTTCGTGACCCGGCGATCGCGGTGTAAAACGGACGTTGCCGGACATCATAGTTCGGAATACTTTGGGCAAACCGAACCCGATTCCCCTGCGGATCCAGATCGTACAGATTCAAATTACCTGTACCAAGTTCTAATTGCTCGGCAACCTGGGGACGCTCCGATGGCGACCAGCGATTGATCCAACCCACGCGACTGTACTGCCCCTGTTCATTGGCGAATCCGACATAGCCGATCGCCTGATAGGTCAAGACCTGCCGCCAGAAATACGGTTCGGCTGCCTGAATATTTTGGAAATCCAGAATGCCCAGATCAACCGCATCAGCATTCACCCGATTGACTAACGGCGGCACACTCACATAAATCCGAATCCGATCGCGCACTCGCGCTGTCACTTCACTGCGTAATTGCTGTGCCAAATCGGTTACAGCCTGCTGCCCACTGCGAAATGATAGCCACCCGACTAAACTGACGGCTGCCACAATCTGTACCACAAACGGCACCACCAACGTTGTGCGTAAGCGGAACTGGCGCAGGGCAGTTTGAGTAACTCGCTGAGCAGTTTCCATAGCAGCAATTAGAGTAATAGAACAATAAATTCAGTCAATCCGAACCATGCCGTTAGATAGATGCGATCGCGGGGAATGATCTGGCCCTGGAGTTCTGGCGATCGCACTTATTATGCCCAACGACGTACCATCAAGATTAAGCTGTCTGAGCAATAAAAACCTTAATGATCCAGTAAGGTTTGCGGATCGGCGCTGAAAGGCGAGAATGGATCAGGGCAATTCTGCCTATTTGTTAAACGTTTACCCGTATCCTTTGGTTTATGACTGTTCGTGTTCGCATTGCTCCCAGTCCGACTGGAAATTTGCACATCGGCACTGCCCGGACGGCGGTGTTTAACTGGCTATTTGCTCGTCACAATGGCGGCAAATTTATCCTCCGGATTGAAGACACCGACTTGGAGCGATCGCGCCCCGAATATACCGATAACATTCTGGCAGGACTGACCTGGTTAGGGCTAACCTGGGATGAAGGTCCGATTTATCAAACCCAACGATTTGAAACTTACCGCGACAAGATCCAAACGTTGCTCGATCAAGGGTTGGCATACCGCGCCTACGATACTCCAGAGGAACTGGACGCGATGCGGGAAGCCCAGAAAGCCCGTGGGCAGGCTCCCCGTTACGACAATCGCCATCGGACTTTAACCCCAGAACAGCAAGCCGCTTTCGAGGCAGAAGGGCGAACGGCGGTGATTCGGTTCAAAATCGATGACGATCGCGAAATTGCCTGGAATGATTTAGTCCGGGGCACTGTCACCTGGAAAGGGCGGGACTTAGGCGGCGATATGGTGATCGCTCGGGCTGCTTCTGCCAACGACATTGGACAACCCCTGTATAACTTTGTCGTGGTGGTTGATGACATTGATATGCAAATCAGCCATGTGATCCGGGGTGAGGATCACATCGGCAATACTCCTAAGCAAATTCTGCTGTATGAAGCCCTGGGAGCCACCGTCCCCCAATTTGGTCACACTCCATTAATCCTGAATCAAGCCGGAGCCAAACTGTCTAAGCGGGATGGTGTCACCTCCATTTCCGACTTCCGCCGTATGGGCTACACCCCCGAAGCGATCGGTAACTATATGACCCTGCTGGGCTGGTCGCCCCCCGAAGGCATGACCGAAATTTTCAACCTATCGGAAGCTGCCCAAGCCTTTAGCTTCGATCGCGTCAACAAAGCTGGAGCCAAATTCGATTGGGATAAACTCAACTGGCTGAATAGTCAGTATCTCCATACGATGCCGATCGATCAGTTGACCGATTTGCTAATTCCCTACTGGCAAGAAGCTGGATTTACCACCGATTGGACGGCGCAACGATCGTGGTTGGAACAATTAACCGCCTTGATCGCCCCCAGTCTGACCCGCTTAGAGGATGCGGTTGCCATGAGCCGCTATCTGTTTGTTGCCGACGTGGAATTTACGGAAGAAGCGACTAAAAAACTGCAACAGGATGGCTCAGGTGCGATCGTCCAGGGTATTCTGGCAGCAACCCAACCGCAAGCATCCCTGGATGAAACCAGTGCCGCCGCTTTGTTGAAACAGGTGGCTCAGGATCTGGGACGGAAAGAAGGTCAACTCAAACCGATTCTGCGGGTTGCCCTGACTGGCGATACCCGTGGGCCTGATCTGATCCAGTCCTGGTTACTCCTGCATCAAAAAGGTTGGGATCGCGATCGGTTACAAAAAGCCCTGACTGTAGCAAAATAAGGACTGGGAATCCTGAGACTGCAACCTTACTGGAACTCTGCGGTTTTACCAACGTCATCTATTCACATACAGTCAACTGTGCATGAGTCATGGTCAAAATGAATCCCTGTCGATTCAATTTCCGTCGATCGCCATTGTGGTGTGCGATCGCAGCAATCGCACTTTTCACCAGTCTTGCCACCCAGTCTCAGGTTGCCCTCTCCCAACCCGCTAAGGTGACGATCGCGCCCCAGTTTTCGCCGAACCCGTTGCAACTCGAAGGCGTGGGGGGCGGTGATGTGGCTGCCACCGCGATCGCCGGGACAAGCGATACTCAAACCGGGCCCTGCTCTGGGTTTGTCTCCAGCACTCCTAATCACGTCCTGAAGCTGACCAAGTTTTTCAACGCTCTTAACCTGCAAGTCGAAAGCAACGAAGATACCGCTCTGATCATCAAAGGGCCCGGTGGAGTATGGTGCAACGACGACTTTGACGGCAACAATCCCGGCATCTCAGGGCAATGGCAGGCTGGAGACTACTCCATCTGGGTAAGTTCCTACAAGAAAAACAATGCCCCCGGTTACACGCTGCGGGTGGTAGAAGAGCGCTAACCACTGCTAATTCTGAGAACAGCTACCTATAACCGTTACATCCAGGGTGAGCCAGCTCGCCCTTTTTTGTTGGGGGATTAAACTCCCGATTCCAGCAGCATCCCTGCCACTCTATCCTCCTCACCCTTCCCACCTGCCTCACCCTCCCATCAGGCACACCTCTCTGCTCAGTTGCCCTGATCCTGATAATTACGTTACATTTAATTAACATTACTCTTTCAGCTTGATCCTCTTGTTGTATGGGAGTTTTTACTCACCGCAGGGGAGTGATTCGCCAGGAAGATGGTGACGGAGGACAGCTAGAGCCACGGTTCTGGTTGAAAGAAGTCGCTTCATAGCGATTCATATCTAAAGCGATTTATTTTTGTAGCTGCATCGAGGGGACGCTCGTTTATGAAACTTTCTTGGAGAACAGTTCTGCTCTGGGCGCTGCCAGCCCTGGTGATCGGGTTCTTTGTCTGGCAGGGGTCATTTGCCGCCACTCCAATGAATATGAGTCGGAATACTGCCAGCACCCGCATGACCTACGGACGGTTTTTAGAATATTTGGACACCGATCGCGTGGTGAACGTTGACCTGTATGACGGCGGACGGACGGCGATCGTGGAAGCCGTTGATCCAGATTTAGACAACCGCCTCCAGCGTCTGCGGGTTGATCTACCCGGTAATTCTCCGGAAGTGGTGTCTAAACTCAGACAAGCAGGAATTAGCTTCGATTCTCATCCCGCCCGTAACGACGGTGCCATTTGGGGACTGTTGGGTAACTTAATTTTCCCCATTCTCCTGATTGGTGGCTTGTTCTTTTTGTTCCGGCGATCGGGGAATGTGCCCGGTGGTCCCGGTCAAGCCATGAACTTCGGCAAGTCCCGCGCCCGGTTCCAGATGGAAGCCAAAACCGGGGTGATGTTTGACGATGTGGCTGGGATTGAGGAAGCCAAGGAAGAATTGCAAGAAGTCGTCACTTTCCTGAAAAAGCCAGAACGCTTTACCGCCGTTGGTGCCCGGATTCCTAAAGGGGTGCTGTTAGTTGGACCGCCGGGAACCGGGAAAACCCTACTGGCAAAAGCGATCGCGGGGGAAGCGGGCGTACCATTCTTCAGCATTTCCGGTTCCGAGTTTGTGGAAATGTTTGTCGGGGTAGGTGCCTCTCGCGTCCGGGATTTGTTCAAGAAAGCCAAAGAAAACGCGCCCTGTATTATCTTCATTGATGAAATTGATGCGGTGGGTCGGCAACGGGGGGCTGGCATCGGCGGCGGCAACGATGAACGGGAACAAACCCTGAACCAATTGCTGACGGAAATGGATGGCTTTGAGGGTAACACGGGCATTATTGTGATTGCCGCCACCAACCGTCCCGATGTCTTGGATGCAGCGCTGCTTCGTCCCGGTCGTTTCGATCGCCAGATCACCGTGGATGTGCCCGACATTAAAGGTCGTCTGGATGTGCTGAAAGTCCATGCTCGCAACAAAAAGCTGGCTCCCGAAATCTCCCTCGAAGCGATCGCCCGTCGGACTCCCGGCTTCTCTGGAGCAGATCTGGCTAACTTGTTGAACGAAGCCGCTATTCTGACTGCCCGCCGCCGCAAGGAAGCGATCACGATGCTGGAAATCGATGATGCGGTCGATCGCGTGATTGCCGGGATGGAAGGTACGCCCTTAGTCGATAGCAAGAGTAAGCGGTTAATCGCCTACCACGAGATTGGACATGCGATCGTTGGGACGCTGCTGAAGGAACATGATCCGGTACAAAAAGTGACGCTGGTGCCTCGGGGACAGGCGCGGGGGTTAACCTGGTTTACTCCTAACGAAGAACAAAGCTTGATCTCTCGCTCCCAAATTTTGGCGCGGATCACCGGGGCGTTAGGCGGACGCGCAGCGGAAGAAGTGGTATTTGGCGATGCCGAAGTTACGACTGGGGCAGGCAACGACTTGCAACAGGTCAGCAACATGGCGCGGCAAATGGTGACTCGCTTCGGCATGTCAGATTTAGGACCGTTATCGCTAGAAGGTCAGTCTTCTGAAGTGTTCTTGGGCCGCGATTTGATGGTGCGATCGGAATATTCCGAAGAAATTTCGTCGCGGATTGATGCCCAAGTGCGCTCGATCGTCGAACACTGCTACGACATGTCACGGGCATTCATTCGTGATAATCGGACGGTGATTGACCGCTTGGTGGATCTGTTGATTGAACGGGAAACGATCGATGGCGAAGAGTTTCGCCGAATCGTGGCTGAGTATACAGATATACCTGAAAAAGAACAGTATGTTCCTCAGATATAGTCTCGAAACTCTCAGTAAGTAGACAAACGGGGATGACGGCACCTCATCCCCGTTTTTATCGGCGTTAACTGTTATAAATAGTTGGAAACTGGCAGGCAACGGTGTTTTACCCGATCGTGACTGACTAAACTTTTGGGCACTAAGGGACTCAACGGTCTGCCCAATTCTTTTTGGCGCAAAATCTGATTATCTTTGCCCAGAATCCGTAATTCACAAATATCTGTCGCATCCGGAGATAACAGAGCAAAGGAGCCATTGACGGTACGCTGTTGCAACACCATGCCATTGTTAAATGTGGCTTCTACCGCCTTCACTTTGGGGGTTAGCACCTGACCATACAGAATCGTGTAGCGATCGCCCTCCTGGCTCTGCGATCGGCTAATCCCATATTCAATTAATTTTTCGGGCGAAGTGGGAGTGCGACCTGTGCCGTAACTATCGCTACTACTGACATGCCAACTCATGCCGTTGCGCTGCACTACCTGATGCCCAAACACCCGTTGCAGGGAGGATTTGCCATCCTGAGTTGGACAAAGCGCACTGTATAGCACCACCATGCCCTTTGACCAGCGATGGGTACTCAGGACTTGGAAGCCCTTGGCTTTTGTATGATCCAGGGTGGGACAGGAAACATGTTGATAAATTACGCCGCTGGGATTGTCTGCTAACAGTACCAGGGCATAGCCAACTATTCCGAGTGCGACCAGTCCGGCGAAGCAGGGTAGCCAACGTTTCATCAGGAATTGATTTAATCTTGCTCTAGGAACCTATTGCAGTCTGCCCCGATCGTAGGAAGAACTGATCTAAGTGGCGAGAGAATTAATTAATTTTTAATCGGTTCTGGGTCACAGCGAATTTCCAGCAAGAAACCATCGGGATCATAAAAATAAATGCCGCGCCCGGTCGGACGGCTGACCGGACCATGATCGATCCGCACCTGATGCTGCTGTAATACCGCGATCGCCTGCTCAAACATCTGGGGATCAATATCAAACGCCAGATGGTTGGCGCGGGTAAATTGCCGACTGGGATCGGGATCGGGGGGTGACAACTCAGGTTCGCCAAACAGATCCAACACCGTCCCGTCGGGAGTTACGAAGTTAGCCACTTTGCCCGTTGCCACCAACTCCTTTAAGGTGGCTGGCACTTGATCACCCGTCAATTCATGCAAGCCCAGAATTGTGCCATAGAAATGGCGGGATGCCTGCATATTCTGGACATTTAAGGCGATATGATGCACCCGGCGTAGCGCCCCGATCGCTAGCCCAGTCGCCCCATTCACCTTAGTCTCGATTGAGTCTGCGGGAGTTAATCCAGCCTTCCTGACCATTGGAACCTCGAATCAGTGACCAGTTGTTTCCTTCATTATCTTTGTAGGTACGCCGAACTGTCACCCGTTCCCCACCTGTAACTGAGGCAATTTGCTTCCCGGCATTTCTGCCCTTCGAGGGACGGTTTAAGAGTTCCAATCTGCCACCCTCTTCTACCCGCGCTCGATACGATCGCACTTCCCGACCCCAGTTATATTCCACCTGGGAGGCTGTACCCTGTTCTTGCTGCAACCGGCGGGAATTGATCCAGCCCTCCTGACCATTACTGCCTGTGACTAACGCCCAGGTAAAGTCATTGTCACCCCGATAGAGCCGCCTGACGGTGACTAATTCGCCTCCCTGCACCTTGCCAACTTCATTGCCCTTATCACGACCACGAGTGGGGCGACTCATTAATTCCAGGGAGGCATTGCCTTCGACCCTAGCCCGGAAGGCACGCACCTCACCGCCCCAGTTTCTTTCCACATCGGAATAGAAGTTGCCACCGGAGCTATTGGTTTGCTGGTAGTTGATCACCCGTCCATTCCGGTTCACGGTACAGTAGCCCGACACTCGTCGGTTCTGAATCCGCCAATTAACGATCGCAGTGCCATTGCGATCGACTCGTCCCAAAGCGACCTGAATATCGTTGGAATTGATAGCGTTAGGATTGACACGGTCACGCTCAGCCATCGATCGCGTCACATAGTTTTTACAGGCTTGTTGCTGTTCTGCTACCCGCGCCGCATCTTCAAAACTTTGGGTATGGGCACTGGTGACTAGAGCAACAGTAGATAAGGCTGTAATGAAGCTGCTCAATAAAATTCGTTTCATAGGTGAATATCCCCAACGCAAACCACTCAAATTAGGAGGATGCAAAAGCTTTGCCCTGACGGACAGCCCTTTCTCAATGCAGCATCGCTGTAGAGCAGATAGCTAATTTTATTGCCTTAGGGAAAAACTAGACGACTGCGGTCGCTATTTGTTCCCAGTGATTCAAAACAGAGCCAATTGATTCTCGATCGTCCTTTTCACCATGACTCAGTCAGCGATCAGGTTAAGGGTTGGCAAGGTGCAGAATTTGTGGCGCGATCGCGGTGGGAACGGGCATCACAGACAGCCGATTCCCCTGGCGGACGACCTGTAACTCGTCGGGGCTGAATTGCTGCCGGAGCCGATCGAGGGAGATGATTTGGGGAAATTGCTCGACAAATTCTACCTCAACGGTCTGCCACCGGGGAGAGGTCGGAGTGGATTTGGGGTCGTAATATTTGCTACTAGAGTCGAATTGGGTAGGGTCAAGCACATTGGCTTGCACAATCCGCATCAGTCCAACGATTCCGGGAGGCGTGGTATTGGAATGATAGAAGAATGCCAGATCACCGAGTTGCATCGATCGCAAAAAGTTCCGAGCTTGATAGTTCCGTACCCCATCCCACAAGGTGGTGCGATCGCGGGCTAAATCCGTAATGCTGTAAGCCTCTGGTTCAGACTTCATCAGCCAATAGTTCATGGGGGTCGCCAACAGCAAAGAGTACAGGGACTAGGGTACAGGGTCTTGTGCCAATCGCAAACCCAGCCCAAAGAATCCAGACAGTTATAGAGAATAATGGCAAAATGGGTCGCAGTGTTTCCAAATTTACCCGTAGCATGACCACTCAAGGCGTTGGTTCTGTCGGTGTCCATCCCTCGATCACCGTTCGGAGAGGCGATCGGATGGCTCCAACCCGACTCCAGGCAGGCTCAAGTCGCCGCGTTCGGGCAGTCAGAAAACGCCGTGTACGCCATCCAGTGCTACAGGATTGGATTCAAGCCTTAACGACATCGAATGGGCATCTGCATCTCCGGATTGTCATGGCAATTTTGCTAATGATGATGGCAACGGATTCGGTAGTCGATGCGATCGGGCAACAGTTTAATGCGGAACCGAGCCCAGCGAATGAACTGGCAACGGCTCAACTTGCCACCTTTGAACCAACTCCCGCAACGTCCGCCCTGATCCGCAACTTGCGACAGGCAATTATTGACCAGGAGAGTGACGGCAACCATCAGTTACAGAATCCCTCCGGCAGTGGAGCGTTAGGTTTGGGGCAGGTGATGCCCGAGCAATTAGCCAAGTGGAGTCTGGAAGCGGTTGGGCGAGAGGTATCCCCCCAGGAATTTCTCAATAGTCCGGGGTTACAGATTATGGTGATCGACCACAAGCTGACGGAATATTGGCAACAGGCGATCGTCCAGGCTAACGGGAATCAATCCGAAGCGATCCGCCGAGTAGCCGCCTGGTGGTATTCCGGCAATCCCGACAAGTTTACCGATACGACACCACAATCCTGGAATGACGACGCATACCCCAGTATCGCCACCTACGCCAACCAGATTCTCGAACGGTTTAACCAGCAATCGATCGGTGATTAATAGCGAATGCGGGGGTCGATGTAGGCATTGAGAATATCGACCAGGATGCTGGCTGCCGCCACGATCGCGGCAAAAAAGACGATGATGCCCTGCACTGTAGGATAGTCCCGTTGGGCGATCGCGCGATAGAGGCGATTTGCCAGTCCGGGCCAGGAGAAGGTGACTTCGGTGAGCAGTGCCCCACCCAGGAGAGCGGCTAGGGTTAAGCCCAAAATCGTAATCACGGGAATTAAGGCATTCTTTAAAGCATGGGACATCAGAATCCGAGATTCGGGAATGCCTCTGGCTCTGGCAGCTTCCACATAATCGGATTGCAGAGTTTTCTGGAGGTTGACGCGGACAATCCGTTCAAAGATGCCACTAATTAGAATCCCCAGAGTCAGGCAAGGTAACGCCAGGTAATACAGAGCGGTGAAGAACTGGGGTAGGTTGCCATGCAGCAGACTATCGATCGTATACAGCCCAGTGGGCCCATCGGGGGCAGGGATCGTGACCGGGAAGCGAGTGCCCAGGGGAAACCAGCCTAGTCCTACAGAAAAAATTAGTTGCAGCACCATGCCGAGCCAGAACATGGGAATTGAGTAGGTGAGAATGCCAAACAAGCGTCCACCCACATCAAAGGAAGTATTAGGACGGGAGGCAGATAGGATGCCCACACCAATGCCGACGATCAGCGCGATCGCCATACTGATGACGGCTAATTCCACCGTTGCCGGAAAGAAGCGTTGAATAATCTCCCAGACGGTTTGCCCCTGACTGGTGAGGGAGTTACCCAGGTCGCCCCGCAGTAATGATCCCATGTAATCGAGATACTGCATGATCAGGGGTTTACCTAAGCCCAATTGGTTACGGAGTTCATCCTTGGCGGCTTGGGGAGCGCGGGGACCTAACAAGGCATCCACCGGATCACCGGGAGTAGCCCGTAGTAACAAAAATACGGCGGTGGTGATCACCCATAGCATCAGGGGAGCCAACAGCAACCGCGCCAGAATGTAGTAGCGCAAAGAGCTAGAACGGGACATGGGCAATTTGTGCGATCGTCAACTATATCTGGGGTCACTTTACCGCAACGATCGCCGCTTCCACCAAAAATTCTTGCGCGATCGCGATCGACCTAATTTCCGTCCCCTTGCGGGGTAGTGGGTTAATGAACAAACTAAATTTACCTACCACTGTGTAGGAGGAGAGTTTCCGTCCCCTTGCGGGGTAGTGGGTTAATGAACTTAATGCTGTCATTCCCAACGTTGCGGTATCACGTTTCCGTCCCCTTGCGGGGTAGTGGGTTAATGAACTTTTTCAAGCGTTATTGAGCCTGTCAATGCGTTACCGTTTCCGTCCCCTTGCGGGGTAGTGGGTTAATGAACACAGATTGAAAGCGCCTGAAATCATGGTCGCAGGGTTTCCGTCCCCTTGCGGGGTAGTGGGTTAATGAACCATTACCTCAAAAGGGTATCAATTGCCCGGTAATGGTTTCCGTCCCCTTGCGGGGTAGTGGGTTAATGAACCAAGCTTCTCACGAAGCTTGCTGGCGATGGGGAGGTTTGTTTCCGTCCCCTTGCGGGGTAGTGGGTTAATGAACTCTTGGGTCAACAGTCCATCATTACGATGGCTAGCGTTTCCGTCCCCTTGCGGGGTAGTGGGTTAATGAACCCTGATCACATCCATCACATTGGTTCAGAAAATCGGTGGTTTCCGTCCCCTTGCGGGGTAGTGGGTTAATGAACCCAACATCTCCTGATTGGTTAGATGAGGAAGTTGGGTTTCCGTCCCCTTGCGGGGTAGTGGGTTAATGAACTTAGTGATGGGATTCATTACAGCCTACTCACCTCTTGTTTCCGTCCCCTTGCGGGGTAGTGGGTTAATGAACTTTAGGTTCGTCAACCGATGTATTAGCCCAGTATGTTTCCGTCCCCTTGCGGGGTAGTGGGTTAATGAACGACTGTACCAGAAATAATGGTTGCTGGTCTGGAGCGTTTCCGTCCCCTTGCGGGGTAGTGGGTTAATGAACGAGGGCAAGAAATTGCTCTCAAGCCAAATGGTGAAGTTTCCGTCCCCTTGCGGGGTAGTGGGTTAATGAACTTTTAAAAAATCACCTGGGACAAATTTCGTTTACGGCAGTTTCCGTCCCCTTGCGGGGTAGTGGGTTAATGAACCAACAACCCTCTAGCCATGGATTTTATGGCTCCTCGTTTCCGTCCCCTTGCGGGGTAGTGGGTTAATGAACTTTAATCATAACTTGGTATCACCAAAGTCTCTAATTGTTTCCGTCCCCTTGCGGGGTAGTGGGTTAATGAACATTCCTAATTTTGAGCTTGGGGTGGCTTTTCAACACGTTTCCGTCCCCTTGCGGGGTAGTGGGTTAATGAACAGGTCGTTGTGGAGGATTACACCCCACCTGACGAAGGGTTTCCGTCCCCTTGCGGGGTAGTGGGTTAATGAACGGTCAGGGTGTACAACAGGTCGTTGTGGAGGATTGTTTCCGTCCCCTTGCGGGGTAGTGGGTTAATGAACCAAAGCAAATGTCATGCCTGAAGACTACGAAGCTGCTGTTTCCGTCCCCTTGCGGGGTAGTGGGTTAATGAACTCGTCAACGGTTTCAAATTCACTCTTGTTATCCCAGTTTCCGTCCCCTTGCGGGGTAGTGGGTTAATGAACGCTTACTGCCGAAAACAAAAACGGAGTGCCCACGGGAAGGTTTCCGTCCCCTTGCGGGGTAGTGGGTTAATGAACAACCCGTCCAGGTGAACTTGTTGACTATCAAGTTTCCGTCCCCTTGCGGGGTAGTGGGTTAATGAACCAGTCCGAATAACAGACTATGCAAATGCACACTGTTGTTTCCGTCCCCTTGCGGGGTAGTGGGTTAATGAACCTGGAGCTCAACAATGGGTTCCAGACCCCAATACGTTTCCGTCCCCTTGCGGGGTAGTGGGTTAATGAACTTTTTGCTTTTTTTTTTCACTTTGATTGGCTTGTTGGTGGTTTCCGTCCCCTTGCGGGGTAGTGGGTTAATGAACCAAAGTGAAAAACCAGACAATAAACATGACTCTTGGTTTCCGTCCCCTTGCGGGGTAGTGGGTTAATGAACCGGTAACTTCCAAAACGACGGCGGCGGCGGTAAGTTTCCGTCCCCTTGCGGGGTAGTGGGTTAATGAACCCCCGACGGCTATAGCACCGAAGTTGAAGGTGCAAGTTTCCGTCCCCTTGCGGGGTAGTGGGTTAATGAACCAGCAGATGGAAAACTAAAAAAAACTCCATCATAGTTTCCGTCCCCTTGCGGGGTAGTGGGTTAATGAACTTAAAGCCTTCTCTTAATGAGCAAGGTCAACCAACTCGTTTCCGTCCCCTTGCGGGGTAGTGGGTTAATGAACCCTGGCAATTTGAAACCCTTATGCCATCGGGCTTTCAGATACCCATTTTTTAGGGGGTGATTTTTCCTGTCAATTAACCCTAGTTCATTCTCAATTACGAGAGCAGAAAAAAGGTGGAAACCAAGACAGGGTAGGGCATCCGTGGGGGTTGACGAAATTATGCGGTTTTCAAGGATCACAGCTTCCCCCCCAACTTAGCAGCTTCTCTATGGTTCTGGCAGGAGTAAAAATACTTATCCTAGTATGACCCGATCGTCTCTTAACAACCATAACCACCGCCACCTGGAGTGGCAATCACAAACACATCGCCCGATCGCATCTCAACTTCCGCTTGACTGCCCAGAGGTTCAATTTCACCGGACGATCGCTCGACCCAATTTTGTCCGACCTGCCCCGGAGAACCACCCTGTAAACCAAACGGCGGCACAACGCGATGGTTTGATAAAATCGCGGCAGTCATGGCTTCCCGAAACCGGATACGTCGGATCACCCCATTGCCCCCGTGATGCTGACCTGTCCCCCCACTCTCAGCCCGAATCGCAAACTGTTCCAACAACACTGGAAACCGCCACTCCAACACTTCGGGATCGGTTAAGCGGGAATTGGTCATGTGCGTATGTACCGCATCAGTGCCATTAAAGTTGGCTCCGGCTCCCGATCCGCCACAAATGGTTTCGTAGTATTGGTAGCGATCGTTGCCGAAGGTGAAATTATTCATCGTGCCTTGAGCAGCCGCCAGCACTCCTAACGCGCCATACAGAGCATCCGTCACCGCCTGGGAGGTTTCGACATTGCCTGCTACCACGGCTGCTGGATACTGAGGATTTAGCAAACAACCCGCAGGCACAATGATGTCTAATGGCTTCAGACAGCCCGCATTTAAGGGAATATCATCATCCACCAACGTCCGGAACACATAGAGGACTGCCGCTTTGCACACGGCTAACGGCGCATTAAAGTTAGTCGGTTGCTGAGGAGAGGTGCCCGTAAAGTCGATCGTCGCCCTACAAGCCTCGCGGTTGACTGTTACTGTGACTTGAATCTGGCAACCATCATCCATTGGGTAAGTGAATGCACCATCCTTTAAAGCCGCGATCGCTTTTCGCACTGCCGCTTCCGCATTATCCTGCACATGTTGCATGTAGGCTTGGACGGTCGCTAGGCCAAAGTGCTGCACCATCTTGATTAGTTCCTGTGCCCCTTTTTCGTTTGCCGCGACCTGCGCTTTTAGATCGGCAATATTTTGAGTAACATTCCGAACGGGATAATCGCCCGTGGTTAATAGTTCCAGTAATTCGGCTTCGCGAAACTGTCCGCGATCGATCAGCTTAACGTGATCAATCAGAATTCCTTCCTGGGTAATGGCAGTGCTGCTCGGTGGCATTGATCCGGGGGTGATGCCGCCAATATCGGCGTGGTGTCCGCGAGAGGCGACGAAGAAGAGGGGATGGGGGGAGGGGGAAGGTGAGGAAGATGAGGGACTGTCTCTTATACACATCT